>NZ_AP031575.1:1162500-1462500 GCF_040436405.1 Marinomonas sp. THO17
AGTCTAAAACACGTCATGGCACCACACGATATGCGCGCCCGTTCCATGGCAGGCAAAATCTATCTCGATATGCACATTCATGTGCCCAGCCACGCCACGGTAAGTGAAGGTCATTACCTTGGGGATTTGGTCGCCTACACTATCAAGCAAGCCCACCCACAAGTGGCCGATGTGATGGTTCATATTGATACCGACGACAGCATTCAAACCGACAGTTTCCGTGAGGAAAAAGGCAAACCACCGCAACTAAAACTGCCCGCTCGTCAGCAAATTTTGGCCGACTTAGGTTACTTATTAAGAGAGCACAAGGCTTACATAAACCTAGAGAATACCCGCTTGCATTATCTTAACAAGCAATTGGAAATGGAAATCATAGCACAAGCCGAGCAACTGCCGGTGGAGCAACAAGCGGCCGCCAGCCAGCAAATACTCTTCATTTTGAATCAAGTAAGCTATCTGCATCAGGCCAGTGTGCACTGGGTACACAACGCCTAATCGCTCATTGAATCAAACTCTTATTTTGAGCAGGCTTTGGAAAATCAATCCGTTTGATCTTCCAAAGCCTGATTAAGATGACCATCCGGTAAACTTTTACTGGTTTTAGCACCCATCTGTTTCAGCTTCTCGGCACGAGACAACAAATTGCCTCGCCCCGTCGTCAGCTTTTTCAACGCCGCATCGTGACTGCGATTCACCGCCTCTAGCTTGCTGCCAATGTCATCCATGTCTTGCACAAAGCCCGCAAATTTATCGTACATGGCTCCCGCTTGACGGGCGATCTCAATGGCATTTTGACTTTGTTTTTCATTGCGCCAAATG
The DNA here is from genome assembly GCF_040436405.1 of Marinomonas sp. THO17. Classification (NCBI taxonomy): domain Bacteria; kingdom Pseudomonadati; phylum Pseudomonadota; class Gammaproteobacteria; order Oceanospirillales; family Oceanospirillaceae; genus Marinomonas; species Marinomonas sp. THO17. The sequence goes on from NZ_AP031575.1 coordinate 1,163,320, forward strand.
TTTTGCACCGTGCGCAATGTCGCTAATAAATTCGATGGCCCAACAATGATGATATTGTGTTCAAAGGCTTCACTGAACAAACCATTGTCCGCTTGTAACGCCAAACCAAACGCCGCCTCAATGGGAATAAAGAGCAACACAAAATCTAATGACGACACGTCCGGTAGGTCATGATAAGACTTGGCACTCAGCTCCTTCATGTGGCGTCTTACCGCTTCCAAATGCTGCTTCAAAGCACGGCTCTTATCTTCCTCTGTTTGCGTTTCCATGTAAGCCAGATAGCTTACCAAGACCATTTTCGAATCCACCACAATTTGTTTATTGTCTGGCAGATGAATCACCACATCTGGCTGCAAGCGACGACCGTCCTCGGTCTGATAAGACGCCTGCACTTGATATTCACGGCCCTTTTCTAAGCCTGAGCGCTCTAAAATTCGCTCCAAAATCACCTCTCCCCAACCGCCTTGTAGCTTATTCTGCCCTTTTAGAGCGTGGGTAAGGTTGACCGCATCGTCACTGATTTTTTGATTGAGTTGTTGTAGATTTTTGATTTCTTTCGCCAAGGAGAAACGCTCGCGGGCTTCTTCTTGATAACTCTTTTCCACCCGTTCTTGAAATTTTTGAATCTGACTGCCCAGTGGGGTTAACAAAGAACCTAATTGACGCTCGTTCTCTTGCGCCAAATGACGACCTTGTTGCGCCATAATTTCATGGGCAAGCTGTTTAAATTCCACCTCATTTTGCTTTTTTTGTTCGCGATAAAAGGCTTCTTTTTCTTGCCACACTTGTTGTGCCGCTGCAAATTGCTGCTCTAAGGTGATGGCTTCTTTCTCTAAATAATGTAATTGATCCTTCGACTGGGACAAAAGTCGTTGTAATTCTTCATTTTGTTGCAGAATTTTTGCCTGCTCCTGCTGCCACTTGCGACGCATAGCCTGTACAATAAGCAAGGCAACAAGAGACACCAACAGGGTCGCGGTAAAAAAACCAGAAAGCGCCCAAATGGATTGCCCAAGCCAATCAATCATAAAATATACAACCTACTATTTTTAAAAAGAAAAGATTAAAGGATAAGAGACCTTTTAAGCACCAAAGTGATGTCAGCACCTTAGTGACGCATAATGGCCGAACAAGTCTTAGTAAGTTTACATGGATTACTATCTTAGCCCAACACACAGACAACGCTTTGAACTGGAAATCAAAAACAGCCAGTTCATTACCACTGTCTGTCGTACTCAAGGCCGTGACGCAGCGAAACAATGCATAGATGAGATTAGAAACGAATTTCCCGATGCTAATCACCATTGCTGGGCGTTCGTGGCAGGCGCGCCCAATAATGTTCACTTATGGGATCAAAGTGACGACGGCGAACCCAAAGGCACGGCAGGCAAACCCATGTTGAACGTCTTACAGCACTCTGACTTTGGCGAAATCACCGTAGTGGTCACTCGCTATTTTGGCGGCATCAAATTGGGCGCAGGCGGTTTAGTAAGGGCTTACAGTCAAGCCGTACAAGAAGCCTTAACTCAAACCCTATATGAAAATGTTTACCCACGCCGCCCTGTGCAACTAAAAATCGCCTACCCTTTATTGGGCAAGGTAGAATATTGGCTAGAACAGAGCGATATTGAAGTCACCAACAAAACATACAGCGACAGCATCATTCTTGACCTTGCTGTCATTGAACGTACTTGGCCAGAACAAAAGTCCGCCCTAACGGACCTCTGCCAAGGCAGCTTAACCTTAACAGAACTGGACAACGCATAACCATGTACCAAACTGGACAAAGATGGAGTAGCCGCAACGAGCCTGATCTCGGCGTCGGCATGATAGTCGAAAAACAAGCCAAATCCTTCACCCTGCACTTTGCTGATGCTGAAACGGACCGTCAATACTCAAACGATCAAACCAGCTTGGTAAGACGCACCTTAACAGTGGGTGACCAACTGCATTTTCAAGACGAAACCTTCACCGTTTTAGAAGTGGAAGAAATCGATGGTTTGATCGAATATCGTGTCAGCGACGACGATGACTGGCTCGAAGAGTCCATAATTCAGTTCCCACGTAATGACAAGAACGAATTGGATTCCTTACTGGCCTTATCCCCAGCCCGGCGCATGTGGTTTGACTTGCGCCGTCATACCCTAGAACACCAAGCCGCCAACGCCGCCTCACCAGTACGCGGTTTAATGGGCCTCAAAGCCGAACTCTTGCCGCACCAAATTTACCTTGCCCATGACATTGCCAGTCGCCCCAAAGCCCGTGCTTTGCTGTGTGACGAAGTAGGCATGGGCAAAACCTTAGAAGCCGGCTTGATTCTGCACCAACGCCTACTCAATGGTTTATGCAAACGGGTTTTGATCCTGACGCCAACCAACCTACAACACCAATGGTTAGTGGAAATGCTGCGTCGTTTTCATCAACCCTTTTCCCTCATCAATGAATCTGTCTACGAAGACTTCATGGAAGGCGACGATAACCCATTTGAGCAACAGCCTTTTGCCATTGCCCCCATTGATTGGGCCAGCCAACACCGCCACGCGGCGCAACACATGCTGTCTGCCGAGTGGGACATGGTGATCGTTGACGAAGCGCACCACCTAGCTTGGCACCCAGACACCCCCAGCATGGGTTATCAACTTGTCGCCCGTTTGGCGGCGCAAAGCGAATCCCTCCTGTTGCTCAGTGCGACCCCCGAACAAACCGGTGAACGCGAGCACTTTTCGCGTTTGCAATTAATTGACCCAGACCACTACCACGACTTTGATCGTTACTTGGCGCAGCAACAAGAATTCAAACAAGCAGCGGAATTGGCAGAAAGTTTATTGCCTTACAGCCAAGAGAATCATGGCCTTGCTGCCAAAGATTGGACAGCAGCATTCGCTCAATACCTAGATGAAGTGCAAGGCAAAGACTGGTTTGCTCAACTGCAACAAAGCCAAGGCGCCACTCAGGTTAGTGCCGCGCAAGACGCCATTAACTGGTTGATCGACCGTCATGGCACGGGCCGCGAAATGTTCCGTAATACCCGCGCTGCGGTAGGCGGTTTCCCCGACCGTTACCTGCACTCCTACCCACTGGAAAACAACGAATTTTTTGTCTCAGCCACACACCATGTGCAACCAGAGCATGAGGTGGCACACGGCCTATGGGAAAAAGACCCGCGTTGGGTCTGGCTGAGAGAATTCCTCGAATGTCAGGCGGACAAAGTCTTAGTCATTTGTCATACCGCTGACATGGCCCAGTGGCTTAACGATCAACTCACCTTTGCTGGCTTCCAAAGTGCCGACTTCCATGAGCAAATGCCACTCATTCACCGTGACCGTGCTGCCGCTTACTTTGCTGACGAAGACGGCGCGCAAATTCTTGTCTGTTCAGAAATTGGCAGTGAGGGTCGTAACTTCCAATTCAGTCATCACTTAGTCATGTACGACTTACCTGAGCACCCTGACCTGCTAGAACAGCGCATTGGTCGTCTGGACCGTTTAGGCCAGCTCAACGACGTACAAATCCACGTACCCTATCTCAAAGACAGCGTACAAGAACGCCTGTTTCACTGGTATCACCAGGCTCTTAATGCCTTCTGTCGCACTACAGGGTCTGGCGATAAGGTGGCGGAAGCCTTCCGCGAAAGCCTACACGCTTACTTGCATGGTCAGGACGATGACAGGGATTTACTTCAAGAAGCCCATGTTTACCATGAAGCCTTGTTGAAGCAGATGGACGAAGGTCGTAACCGCTTGTTGGAAATGAGTTCCTGCCGCCCTGAGCAAGCTCGCCAATTGATTGATCAGATCAATCATCAAGCCACCAAGGGCTTGCACCATTACATTGAGCAAGTAACCCATGCGTTTAACATCTACGCCGATTGCCAAAATGACGATGCTGATGCGGCTGCTTGGTTTATCCGCCCTTCTACCGACATGATGCTCGAAGCCCTGCCTGGCATCGAAGAAGAAGGCAAAATGCTGATGCTGGATCGTCGCCAAGCCAGCCAACGTGAAGACGTGGCCTTTGCCACTTGGGAGCATCCTCTCATCACCATGTTGATGGACGAAGTACAAGGTTTTGACTCAGGCAAACTGACCTCTGCTATCCTGCCCATTGCCGCCTTACCAGAAGGCACAGTGTTGGTCGAAAGCATGTTCGTGATTGAAGCCACCGCACACCCGCGCCTCAAACTGGCTCAGTCATTACCCATGACACCAATGTGGCAATTGTCCGACGCCAAAGGCAAGTTCCTACATCAGCAATTCACCGCTGACAAATGGTCTGAAAAACTGAAAAGCGTGCCCAATCGCGTGGCAGAACAATGGGTTGCCGCCTTGCGAAAAGACCTAATCGAAGTGCTGCAAGCGCACCAATTGAATGCCCAAGATCAAGCGCGCCCTATTGTTCATGCAGCCAAGACGGCCTATCAGCATCGCTGTGAAAACGAAATCGACCGTCTGCGCGAACTCAAAGCCTACAACAGCTTAATTCGTGATGAAGACATCGACGCCTTGGAAAACAACATGCAAGAAGGTTTAGTGCGCATTGATGAACATCAGATTCGCCTAGACGCGATTCGCATCATCTTGACCACCAAACCGGAATAACTCAGTGATCGACGACCCTTCCTTATTGGAGATACTGTACGAAGATGACTGGTTCGCCGTCATCAACAAACCAGCAAACTGCTTGTCTGTGCCCGGTCGTGGCCCAGACAAGCAAGACTCCATCCTCCATCGAGCTGAGCAAACCTTCGGCCAAGCCTTTGCCATTCATCGCTTAGACGAAGCCACCTCTGGCTTAATCTTGGTGGCCAAAACCCACGACTGCCAAAAGCGCATGTACGCCCATTTTCGTGAGCGAGAAGTGAAAAAAGAATACCGCGCCCTGCTGCGTGGTCGCCTCCAAGGCGAACACGGTGAAGTGCGCAAACCCCTTCGCTGTGACTGGCCGAACCGCCCTAGACAAATCGTCTGCACCGACCAATGGAGCAAAGACGCCATCACCTTCTGGCAAGTACTCGACTACCAAGACAACACCACCCGCGTGCGACTCACCCCATACACAGGCCGCTCGCACCAACTGCGCGTCCACATGCAAAGCCTAGGGCATAGCATCATAGGCGACGAATTCTACGATCCAGAATATTCCAGCGCGGATGAAAGATTGCTGCTGCACGCCTATCGATTGGAGTTTCGTCATCCTTTTACTGGGGCATGGGTGGCGTTTGTGGCACCAATTCCTTTTTAGGGGTTTTGTTTTGCCCGATATTTTGTGAGTTCCTCGGTTTGGCTTTGGTTGGGGAGGTTTTTTTAGTCTCTGCCCGAGGGAACTTATGTTTCCTCGAAATGGCTTTGGTTGGGGAGCTTTTTTCCGCCCTGCTAGGCGGGTAACTTTTGTCTAGCGCCACAAAAGTAATCAAAAGGCCGCTTAAATCCTTTCGCGCAATCGGGATCGCGTCGAGGGTTACCTCAAGAAGCGAATTATCTCTTTTTACGTTTAAAAGCGTTTCACACCTGATGAACTCTCATGTCTCCTCCCCTTTCCAAGGGGAGGGTTAGGGTGGGGTTAGCCCAGCAACCAAAAATTCACTTTGCCTGAGGGTATTCTGGATTCTTCTCATTGGCTTTGTTTGGGGAGCTTTTTTCCGCCCTGCTGGGCGGGTAACTTTTGTCTAGCGCCACAAAAGTAACCAAAAAGTCGCTTTTATCCTTTCGCGCAATCGGGATCGCGTCGAGGATTTTCACCAGTGGCTCGTTACCTCTTTTTACTTTTAAAAGCGCTTCACACCTGACAAAATCTCAAGATCCTTCCCATTACCTAAAAGAAAACTTCTTCAAGGGGCTAGGATGGGGTTAGCCCAGCAACTTCAGACAAATTCAAAGTAAACCGCGAAAAAATGTAGGTCTGATAAGCGCAGCGCCATCAGACAAAATTTGTGTGCCTAGGCGTTAAAAAAACAACGAGTTGAAACACAACTTAAAATAACAATAAAAGTTGTTTTTTGGTGTTTATAGTGCCTGAAACTAAATATTTAGGGATAGTCGACAAGTTGTTTTCACTAAATTTGTGTTGAAAGGATATGATTCACTAGAAGCAAGTAAAGTTAAAAAACAGGAAGAAATACATCACAAACTCCTTGTGTATATGTTTAAAAAAACTGTACAAATATACAGTTTATTTTTTGAGTTGCCAATTTTTGGCTCGCTTTGCCTGATAAATAATCACAGTATTGCGCGTTTGCGCTGGTAGAAAAATAAAAAGTCTTTTAGTATCAATGGATAAGAATATCCATAGTAAAAATAACGCGCTGTGGATAAATGGAATAACGCGCATGCGCACTATTAAAATGTTATGCATCAAAGAGGAATTCATGCAAGAAGTAGACGAAGAGTTTTACGATCGAGCTGATACACATATTCACTTATCTAATGATCAAATAAATGAAAAAGTTGGCATGGGTAAAGTGAGCGCATCAAATATGTATGCTACTGCCAGGTTTAATGCCTGGGTTAGTGCCTGCGGTTGGCAATCAGGCCAAGAAATGGCCGAAGCCAAGGAAGAAACTCTCGAATATTTCGTCGCCGAGTACCGAAAGATGCTCGAAGATAATCTTAACGACTATATCGATAATTTCGAGTCCTATATGCAGGTAAACAAAAATGCATAACAAGGCGCATCACAAATTGCCGCTATGCGGCAAGGACGCTCAATACGTGGCTTCGCCACTCCAATCGCGCCTGTGTGCGCGGCGTTAGGGCTCCCTCAAGTAGGATATTCCTCAAAATATTTAAAGGTATGTAAATTGATATTTGATAAAGAAAAAGCAAAAGACATAGCAGCAGACCACTGTATCAATGATGAAGAAAGAGCGCTTATTCCTTCATTCGCTGAAGTTTGCAGTTTTCTTTCAGAATTTCCTAGTGAGCTTTCATGGAAAACGAAGAAGAATAACCCAATAAAACCCGATCCAAATACTGATGAAGGGTTAAATATCTTAGCTAGTAAATATTTTGAATCTTACCGTAGGTCCGATTTCCCAGCTGAACCTTCGACCGTTCCTGACGAAATGGTATCCGTAATAATGGAGCAAGCCTATGGTTACACCGCCGAGGAGTGCAAAAGAATTAAGTTAGAGCATCAATACTCTATGTGTGCGGAGAATTGTGTTGGCAATTTACTTGAACGGTATATCAATTCTAAATTGAGCAAAAGTCATTGGAATTGGTGCTGTGGTGAGTTTGTGAGAGCAGTTGATTTTATTGGTAGAAATGAGAAAAACGAATGGATAGCGCTACAAATAAAAAACAGGGATAACTCAGAAAACTCGTCAAGCAGCGCCATTAGAGATGGAACAAGAATTCAAAAATGGTATCGTTCGTTTTCTAAAGACACAAAAAAAGGAAGGCCTAGCTTTACACGTTGGGATAAGTTGCCGCCTCTTATGCAAGGTTATGGTCTAAATGAAGAAGATTTTAAAAAATTTGTGACATCATATATTGCCAAAGAAAAGACTAAAAAATAACAGCGAAGTTAGGGTTTGGCTAGCCAAACCCTAACTCTCCCTGCTCAGCTCGAGAATTATGCCCATCTACAAGTTTCTGAAACTCCTTTTTCCATTCGGTATTTGTAGTGTTTTTATAACGTGAGTATTTAAAATCTTCATACTGTGCATTATCAAAACCATTCAATAAATTTAAAACTAAAGTTCCAACAGCCTTGCCCAGGCTGACCGGCACGGCATTGCCAACTTGCTTGTATTGCTGAATTAAAGGGCCGGCCAACTCCCAGCTATCAGGAAACTCCTGTATCTTCTTGTACTCTTGAATGGATAGGGGTCTGTCTTCTTCTGGATGAGCAAGATCCGTTGCAGGCATAGCAGGATGGGTGACCAGCGTTGGGGAAGGCTTATCCCATGCCAATCGTCTAAGAAAACCGGTCTTTCCTCCACCAGAGTAAAACGATTTGCCCATGGCTTCTTTTTGTAACTCCACGGGAAGATTTTTCCAATTTTCGCCGGACTTCAACAGTCTGTAATATTTCAGCCTCTTCTCTGGGAAAGTAAGGTGATCATGTTTATTGATCCTCAAAAGACATTTCTTCAAAGTGTTCCATTTTGGCAAACCATACTCACCATTTTCAGAATGCGTAGGAGTTAGAAATGGCGGTGTTTTTCCGTCACGAGCGCAGACAATAATTACTCGCTCTCTAACTTGAGGAGTTCCAAAGTTCGCGGAATTATATAAGTTAAATGAATAGCCATATCCAGATTTTTCAAGCCTTTTTATAATGAAGTTTAGAGCGCCACCTTTCAGTTCATCTTCGCTAAGGTCTGGAAAATCTTTTCCTCTTTGCTCATGAGGTCTATGCTCCATTGGGCATGATAAAAGTCCTCGAACATTTTCAATTACAAAATATTTGGGTCTTAACTCAAGACACAAATCCAGATATTTTAAAAAGACGTTACCACGCTCATCGTTAAAGCCTTTCCTATTACCTGCTGTACTAAAAGCTTGGCAAGGTGGCCCTCCAACAATCAAATCAATATCATCGCTTTTATTTAATCCGGCTTCACTCCTAATACGTGCAGCATCGTAGTCATTGATATCTGTTAAAAGAGCAATGTCAGGTTTATTCAAGGCAATAGTTTGCCTACAAAACTTATCTATTTCACAGGCAAGCCGAATGTCGAAACCAGCCTTCTCTATTCCCAAGTCAAGCCCCATTGCCCCTGAGAAGAAACTTAGTGCAATAGGTTTTGTGCTATTTGTTAAATATGCTGGGTGATCTTCGGCTACATTGTGAGCTGTTTTTAGTCCATATCTATTCAGGCTAATGGGGTCTATCACCCAAGAATTGCCAATTTTTCTGGCAGCCAAATCTCCTTGGCGGCACAATGTTCTAACTCTTTGCTCGCTAATATCAAGTTGCAGAGCTGCTTCTTTGATGGTAATTTCGGTACTCATTTGTAGTTTCCTTGTCGAAACCTGTAATAGGTACCAATATAACTGTATAAAAATACATGTCAAGCCCTAACAAGGCGCTGCGCTCACTGGCAATTTTACGCTGCGCTACAAATTGCCAGTGAGCGCAGCGTTAGGCATCTATATAAATGAAGATACGAAAAGAACAAACAGTTTGCGAATGGATAGGTGTTAATCCAAATGAACCCTTAGCTGGCACAAAGCTAGGTATTGCTCTAAGTACTTTAGGCAAAGAACCAATTAATGGCTTAAGGCACAAAGAAGAAAATGGGACAAACGGTTGGTATATTTGGTGCGGTGAAGAACTATCAGAAAATCCTGATTTTTTCTCACCGTTGCATGTTGAGCATGTATCTAAATATCTCCCACAAATACTAGAATATTTGGCTCTACCAGCTGGCTATCGCTTCTTAATAGACAGCAACAACTACGAAGATGTTTGGTTTGATGGCGAATTACTCAATGCATAACAAGTACATTAAAAGTCGCCCGCTAAAAGCGTGGGCTGGACTCGCTGTCGCTCGCGCCTGCTTGCGATGTTAGTTGTATAAAAGTCTGGAGATATTAATGACGCCAAAAGAGGTAGTGATTTTATTTTGGGAAGCAATGGAGTCCAATGATTTTGCCAAAGCTAGTCAATGGCTTTCCGAAGATTTTGAAGGGTTTTGGCCTCAGAGTTCGGAGCTTATTGTTGGACGTGAAAATTTCACAGCAATAAACCATTATTATCCTGCAAGCGGTAAATGGTTATTTGACATCAATTCTATTGTTTGTGAGGAAAATACGGTTGTAACGGATGTATCAATAACTGATGGTGAAGTCAAAGCAAGAGCAATTACATTTCATACCGTAGAAAATGATCTAATCAGGAAACAAGTAGAATTTTGGCCAGAAGATTATCCAGCACCGGAGTGGCGCTCGAAATGGATCAAAAAGGTCTAGAGGTATGAAATACAACTAACAAATCGCATCAATTGACATAATGTAGTGGTCAATATTGTGGCGTTAGTTGCTTTCAGGGAATTTTTGCTTTTGGTGTAAGACTCGGAGAATGTGAAGGGTTTCGTCTTTTATGAAATAGGAAACTATCATTGAGACTTCAGGAATAATTAATAATCTTCCCGGTATACCTTCTCTCTCAACGCCCATTAGAGGTTGTTGATTCAAGTTTTCGATTTTTTTCTCAATTATTGCGTCCGTTTTTTCTGCTGCTAATGGGTTAAATTCGTACAAGAATTCGAAAATAGCCTCACGATCGTTCAGCGAACTTTTTTCCCAAACGATCATTTTTTGGCTTTATTCCTAATTTTCATTTTTCGAGCTTCCATGTCCAAGTTGGCCTCTTCATGGCTAACAAACTCACTCTGCCCTTTTTCTAACTTGTTAAACGCAGCATTTACTTCATCAGTAAGCCACTGGTCATGTGTCATTATTTTGCGTTGCTGTTCAGCAAGTTCTTCAGTAAGTTCTCTACAAGCGTCACTTAAAGTACGCCCTTGGCTTTCAGCCATTGTCTGAGCCAAGCGTTTGGTTTCTTCATCCACTCTAAATTGTATGCGAGTATCCATGGTAGACTCCTTAGACATGTACGCACAAATGTTAGCACGCACATTGAATTAACGACAACTATCTTCGAAACTTGTCGCCATACTGGTAGAAAAAACGCTGAAGATTCCTCAGGGTCAGAGTAAAATTAAATATGATTCCGCGAATTCTACTCTGACACCTTTTAATTACCTTTTAATCCATATTGCGAAGATATTTCTCGTTTTGTGCCATTCAATAGTCAAGAAAATGCGCGTTTTGCACTGGCAAGAAATGAAAAAGCGTTTTAGTATCAATGGGTAAGAATCTTCGCAGAAAAAATAACAGGCTGTGCTCACCTAAAAGAAAGATGAAATAACGCGCACACTCGTTTTTCCATTTTTGGGTTTTGTGAATAGGTTTATAAAAGCATTATTTTTCAGTTACTTATAGAATATTTGGCGAAATTTTGGCATTGTCTAAACGCGCATGCGCACTATTAAAAATGTTATATGCTCCAAGGAGGTTTAGCATGGTTTCAGAAATAGATTTCCCAGTAGAAACGAAGATTAATGGTAAAGAATTAAACTCATATTACCGAGATTCATTTAAAGTACAGGTTAATAAAGTCGACCTAGAAGCGAAAAATGTATATCACAGCATATTTGGTTTTTTGCCAAAACCAATTCAGCTAGCATTATCGTTACGTAATTCAATTGTTAAATACATTGGCTTTTCTGCTAGCAATACTGAAATGAGTTTGCCTCTAGAAGATATAGAATCAGGTAAAAAAGCAGGTTTTCTCATTATTGAGTCTGTCGAACCTGATGAAGTTGTTTGTGGCGCTTATGAGCCTAATATGGATATGTGGTTATCAGTTTTAAAATTGTCAGAGCGCGATTTTGCCGTTTCCACTTTAGTAAATTTAAAAACTAAAACTAGCAAGATATATATGGTGTTTATAAAACCATTTCATAAATTGGTTGCTAAATATTGTATTAAACAAGCGCTCAAAGCAGGTCGCATATAACAAACGCTTCAACAAAGGACGCAAAAAAGCTTGGCTTGCGTCACTTCGTTCCTTAATTTTAGTCAAGCTTTTTTGCGCCTGTTAAGCGGGCGCTATGCATCCAGGAAAGTTAAATGGAAAAAATAAATATCAGTGAAAAGTTTTCTTTGTTCAGCGAAACGTGGACCCCTAAAATTATTGCCGAATCCAATGGCCAACTTGTCAAAATTGCAAAAGGCGAAGGCGAACTCGTTTGGCATTCACATGAAAATGAAGATGAGCTATTTATAGTTTTTAAAGGCAAGCTTACATTAATGTTACGGGATCGTTCTGTAACACTGCTTCCTGGAGAGTTGTTTGTCGTCCCAAAAGGAGTAGAACATTGTCCCGTTGCTGAAGAAAATACACACTTCATGATGATTGAGCCAGCAAGTACTGCACATACAGGAACGGTTGTATCAGAACAGACTGTCGGCCTTAACAAACAATCGCGTATATGATGCATAACAAAGCGCTTAACTCGTTCACTGCGTTCACTGGGACACAAATGCGGCGCGCCTTCGGCATTATCGCGCCACGTTCGTGCCCGTTAGCTTAGCGTTATATCCGAGTTTAAATAATGATCTACAAACTTCTCAAAAGCCATTTGGATACAGATGTGCTTGGATGCTGGAAGAAACATTTGTCGCACTTTAATAAGGTTATTGGATACTCAGCCACAGGAACAATTTTTCTTATGTCTTCCGAGACAAATGAATACATAGCCTTTTATCCGAGTATGCCTGGTAATAATTGTAAAAATTACGGTGTATTTAAAAGCGAAGATGAGTTTGAAAATACAATTTTGAAAGAACCTTCATTCCCGCAGTATTGCTTGTACCCAATTAACCCAGAAGATCTGCAAGTTCTGGAATCGAACCTAGGGCCACTCGACAATGAGCAAGTTTACTACCCTATTCTCGATCCCATTCTTGGTGGCTCTTTAGAGCTAGGCCGATTTGATAAAGGCAATGTTTGGATCAGGACAGAAATTGTCGGGCAAAATCGGGGCATCGAGTAATGCACATAACAAGCGCATTGCGATTCACACCAGTTGACAATGTGGACAGCAGCGACTAGTTTGCACCTCGTTGCGCAACACGCTACACTCAATCAGATGATTAAGTCATTTAAACATAAAGGTCTGAAGTTGTTTTTCGAAACAGGAAAAACGTCAGGCATTCAGACAATGCACGCGAAGAAACTTCGTATGCAATTAGCGGCTATCCATACCGCACAAACCATCGATGACATTAATCTACCCGGTTTTTCCCTTCATCAACTTAAGGGAGACAGGGCCAATATTTGGTCAATATCAATTAACGGTAATTGGAGAGTTACTTTCGAGTTCACGGATGGTAATGCTTACATCTTAAATTACGAGGATTATCACTAATGAATATGCATAACCCACCACACCCAGGTGAATTTATCGAAACCATTTACATGGCACCACATGGCATCAGTTGCCGAGCATTAGCGAAGCATCTTGGTGTGGCGGCCTCAACCCTTAATCGAATCGTCAAAGGCAAAAGTGCTGTCACGCCAGAAATGGCTTTAAGGCTATCAAAAGTATTGGGACGAAGCCCCGAAAGTTGGCTTAGCATGCAGGACAATTATGAACTTTGGCAGGCCAAGCAAAACATCAACTTAGACAATGTTCAGCCAATCGATCTGACGGCAGCCTAACAGGCTTGATAGCTTTTTGGGATTTGTTTTGCCCGATATTTTGTGAGTTTCTTCTGAATGGTTTTGGTCGGGGAGGTTTTTTAATCTCTGCCCGAGGGAGCTTTTGCTTCCTCTAAATGGCTTTGGTTGGGGGCTATATTACCTCTGCCCGAGGGAGTTTCGAGTTCCTCGGATTGGCTTTGGTTGGGGGGCTTTTTTTAATCTCTGCCCAAGGGAACTTTTGCTTCCTCTGAATGGCTTTGGTTGGGGAGCATTTTTCCGCCTTTTAATTCTGGGAAAGGCTAGGCGGGTAACTTTTGCCAATCGATGCAACACTCTCTTTCAATAGGAACGCAAAAAATCTTTTGGGTCCTTTCGCGCATTCCATTACTGCATTAAAAAGCGCGTCGAGCATTTTTTGCTGACAGGCTCGTTGCCTCTTTTTACGTTTAAAAGTGTTTCACATCTGATGAAATCTTATGTTCCTTTCCCTTTTTAAATACAACTTTAGCTTACAATAAAAGTTGTATTTTGGTTTTCTATAGAGCAAGTCTAATGTTTAATCTGCCTGAGGGTTCTTGGTTTTCCTCTGGTTGGCTCTGGTTGGGGGCTATATTACCTCTGCCCGAGGGAGTTTCGAGTTCCTCGGATTGGCTTTGGTTGGGGAGCTTTTTTCCGCTTATAAATTCTGGGAAAGGCTAAGCGGGTAACTTCTTATTTGAATTTAAGAGTAGCGCCACAAAGCTCACTTTCTAAAGGTAAGCAAAAGGTCGCTTTCATCCTTTCGCGCAATCCATTACTGCATTAAAAAGCGTGTCGAGAGTTGCCTCAAGAAGCTCATTATCTCTTTTTACGTTTAAAAGCGTTTCACATCTGACAAAATCTCATGTTCCCTCCCCCTTTTCTTTAAGAGGAAAGCTAGGATGAGGGGGATTCCAGTATTCTCAAGAAAATGATTTCCGACTGGCGAAGTACAAAACACTGTTCTAGATTGAATCCAATATAGGAATCATTAAGGTCTGAGTGATTGGAAAGGGTGATAGGAAAGGACAAAGGCAATCAGTGCACTTTAAATAGCAATAAATGGCGGCCAAGCGCTTCTTGTTAGGTATTGATTTTGCTAATAAAAATTGGCTTGCCAACAGAAGAGAGATTGGATGAGAACGAGTCGTCGGGAAGGCTTATATGTTGGACATCAGTTCTAAAATATTTTTAGATTATAATCCGCTTCAAGGAAAAGTCGCTGATGGTCGCATTTTTAAAACCCAGCAACCATCCGTTGCCATGACCCCTTGGGTGCAATCCTATTGGCAGCTCACGGTGCCCAAAGGCCTGTTTCACTACCACAGTGTGCCGGACAATTGTGTTGATTGGATTATCAATCTGGATTGCTTCGAAGATAATTTTCTTATTCCGCCATTTCTGTCATCGACTGTGTTTCACATTGATGGCCCAGGGTCGTTTTTTGCTATACGTTTTCGAGTTCTAGGTCATAAAAGCTTAATTTCTGTACCTTTAGGGGAATGGGGTGAGCTGGGTATGATAAAGGCAGAAGATGTATTACCTAGGGAGGTCCTTTATTCTGTATTTGACACCATTCATAGGGCAGAACATTTTGATAAGCGCTGTCGTAATTTGTCGGCTTTGTTGCTCTCGGTCATCAAGCTGCCAGAGATAGATCCGCGCCTAGGGAATTTTATTCGCTTCTGTTATGAAAATATCGGCTCTCATCTTGATTTGTCAGATGGCCAAAGCTCTGAATTCGGTGTGTCTGCTCGTCAGCTTAGACGCTTGGCCAAACAGCATGTTGGCTTATCTCCGAAAGATTTTTACCAAGTAATAAGGTTTCAAAACACCCTCAAAACCATGAAGGCATGGCCACAGAATAAAGCTTATTTGGATCATTACTACGACCAGCCTCACTTTGCACGCGAATTTAAACGCCTGTCTGGTGTCACGCCGACACAATTCAGAAATATGTCCGTTTTGTACAATCACGACTCTTATGAATGAAAAATAATGCGATTCCAGCAATGAATAATAGGAGCTAATAAGATGATTAACATTGACGCCATGTTTCCTGTGATGGTGACAGCAAATTTGGAAGCGGTGAAAGCATTCTATGAATCTGTGTTTGGCTTTCATGCCGTATTTTACGACCCTGATTTTTACTTGCATTTGGTATCGGCCAATTCTGGTGTTCAGCTCGGTTTCTTGATGCCAGAGCTTGCCAGTCAGCCTGACTTTCTTCGACCATTAATGTCGGCCGATGGCTATGTGATATCGTTAGAAGTTAAGGATGCCGCTCACGCCTATGCGCAAGCTCAAAAAATGAGTTTGACGATTGCGATGGCACTCAAAGAAGAAACCTGGGGACAAGTGCATTTTATGCTTCAAGACCCAGCAGGTTTTCGAATCGATCTGGTCCAACATATAGAGGTTTCTGACCACTAGTCACAACACTCTGTAATCGGAGAAAATTATGCAGCTTGGATGTTTCTCAGTCAGTTTAGCCGTTAATGATTTAGACAAATCGAAAGATTTTTATGAAAAATTAGGCTTTGAGGTTTTTGCAGGTGATCCATCCCATGGATTTTTGATCATGAAGAATGGAGACACAAATATTGGGTTATTTCAGGGTATGTTTGAAAATAATATACTGACCTTTAATCCTGGTTGGGATCAAAATGCCAAGTCGGTTTCATCATTCGATGACGTTCGAGCGCTTCATAAAAAGCTTCAGTCTGAAGGAATAGAGATCATTCAAGACGCCATCACAGGAGAGCAAGGACCTGCCAGTTTTTCGGTCATTGACCCTGATGGTAATCAAATACTTATAGATCAACATGTTTAAGAAGACCAACACTCTTGCACAGGATTCATTAGATTATTAGGGGCAAAGTAAAATTAAATACCATTTTGCTTTGCCGTCTTTTATCTTAAATATAAGTTTATGAAAACAGGGTGATGATATGCCTATAGCAAATTGTTTGGTCTCTTCTAAGTGTCAACCTGGCAACACAAATTTGATCGATTTGTGGGCGAATGCATCCGGGCAATCATCAGAACAGATGACCGTTACCATCAGTCATTACGATCAACAATTTGGTCATGACTATGAGGTGATCGTGAATCTGTATTTACCTTCCCTATGGTCAAAAAACACTATTTCTCTTTTACAAACGGGCTTATCAAAAGCCCTATCAGAACACTTTAGCTTGCCCATTGAACAGGTTTTCATCATGACAAGCCTAATTGATTCGGGTTTTGTTGTAGAATCCGGAGAAGCAGTTAACTGGTAAAAAACTAGCTGGTAAAGAAAGCTTATGGGCTATCTGCGGCCCTAAAACCTGCCAACTCCTTCACTTCATCTCATCGTTTCAAACATTGGCACCCTTGCATTTTCTCTCACTAGCCAAATAAGAATTATCAACTACACTCAATGACTATGGCCTAATAAAAATAACAAGGTATCGGTCAAGGTAATTGCCTAACTACAGTAAGATACCTGCAAAAGACGTTACCAGACCTTAACCGCATTTTTTGTGCGTCTTTTCGATATAACACAGACATGGTTATGGAGGATTTATGTTTTGGCCCCATCATAAGATACCCCATCTCCCCCCTTTGTTGACTCAAAAATGGGATGAAATATACACCCCCAGCCAGCTCATTCGCAGCATGTTTATTCTATTGTGCATCTTGGGCAGTGCTATTCTGATTTTTTCCGCCCTCACCATTTACTGGGTTTCAAAAGCCTACATTCTTGATCGAGCCGAAGCGGAAGCCATTAGCATCAGCCAATCTTTTACCAACAATCATTATGAATTGGTACTCGCCAGTGAGAATGCCAATATTGATATTAGTAACATGGCAGAGGACAAATTAGACACAGCCTTTCGCCAGACATTAGCGCCTTTTCATATGATCAAGGTGAAGGTCTTCACACCGGATAGAACCATTGCCTACAGTACGGATAAAAGCATTATCGGCACCACAAATATTGGCAATGATTCCCTTGAAAAAGCGCTACTAGGGGAAGATGTTTCTAAGATGTACACTAAAAACAGCGAAATGGATTTACGCTTTGAACAACATTTTGATATTGACGTGGTGGCGACTTACACACCCGTTTTTAATCAAGCAGGACAGATCGCTGGTGCCTTCGAAATCTACCAAGATGTGACTCGCTTTCGCGATGACATGAACACGGCCATCCTTACTGGCACTTTGATTGTGCTGACCAATCTATTGATTATTTTTTTCATCGCCTATCGATTTATGAGACTGCCACTGTCTGCCCTAAAAGTAGCCCATAAAAAGTTACAGAGGATGGCAACAAAAGACAGTTTAACGCAGATAGATAATCGCTCTCAGGCATTGTCTTTTTTTGATAAGGAAATATACCGTTTGAATCAGTTTGGCGGCAAACTCAGCATTATTTTAATGGATTTAGATAAGTTTAAATTAATCAATGATACCTATGGACACCCCGCGGGGGATGAAGTGATCAAGCAATGCGCAAAAGCCATTCGCGCTTGCCTTCGCCAAGGAGACTGTGTGGGCCGCTATGGGGGCGAAGAATTTATCATCATATTACCCCACGCGAATGAACAGCAAGCCTTTAATGTGGCTGAACGAATCCGTAACGTCATCAAAAACCTAAAGATAGTGTACGATGGAAAAACCATTCCGGTTTCCATCAGTGCAGGCATCACTGAAGTGCTCTCAACAGAAGAAAACACAGATGAGGTTATAAACACGGATGACCTTATTAAAGAGGCGGATCAAGCGCTTTACGATGCCAAAGCGAAAGGGCGTAATTGCAGTATTTGCGCATCCCAGTTTGCCATGGCCAAATAACAGCAATAGCCAAATAACAGCAATGGTCAAATAACAGCAATAAACAAGTTACCAGCTATGGCTGGACGATTTTCACAAGAACACCGCAGTTTGGCCCTGCGGTGTTGGTTATTTATTGCATCCTAGGGCTCTGTCTACTGAGTTATTTTCGCCACTATTTTTCTGACCAAAGGTGCGACAATGGCAACCGTGGGGAAAGCAATTGGCCATGTGGTGATACAAGTTCTCAACCACTGTTGAGCAAAACCTGTGTGAATGCCTTGTGACTTTGATAAGTCGAAATCAAAGTAAAATGTCTTTCCATATCAATCCTCCCTAGTGGCAAATAATGTCTCTCATCATATTGGCAATATTCTTCCCTCTCTTCTAAGCTGAATTGATGAGCTCTTCCGAGTTCGTATCATGGATTCCAATAATAATCACCGTCACTTTTTCGTTATTTTTTTTAATACTGCCAGAGTTCACACGACTCAATGTGAAGAGACGTTTTGTCTGATTTCGGCTTTTAATCTTATCCATCACTCTGCTTCTTAAGGAGAAATCTATGAAACGATTCTTCATTTTTATATCCTTAATAGGGCTTGTAGGCTGTGCTCCATTAAAACAAGAGGTTGTATTATTTCCTGATGAGTATGCCCCATCCACACATGAGGTAGTGGACTTCAATAAACCCAGTGATCGACCGAGATTTCTCAGTTGCAACTACGAACATTATGCAGATGCTTACAGTAATCAGGTGCCAGATAATAAAAACCACAATAAAGCCGCCGTAGCCGCTTATAAATTCGCTTTAATGGCTAGCAATAGTTATCACGATAATGCTTTTTTTACGATTAAAGATTGGCACTATGTTAAGCACTATCGTGGTAAAGAAGGAAGCCATCAAGAAATAGAGTTTCAAGCCGACATCTGGGAATACAGACAGCAAGATCAAGTTGAGAAAATTGCCATTGTGTTTCGTGGTACAGATGGAAAAGGTGATTGGGATGCTAATTTAAAGCTGGCTACGGAACACTCTGGCCGGATGCCAGCCCAATATCAAATCGCAAAGACATTATACAATCAGCTTAAATCCCGTGATGAGTATAAGCAGGCAAGGGTTTATTTAGTAGGACATTCTTTAGGCGGCAGTCTTGCTTATCATGTGTCTTGGTATCATGAGAATGTGCTTGCATTTACCTTTAACGCTTCAGAAAGAAAATGGGTATCTGGTAAGGCGACAAAAGCGACACGATATGTTCTAAGAGAAAATGACGAAATACTGACCAGAATAAAGTTTATTCGCTATTTTTCGCCATTAGCACCTGATACGGTCACAGCTGAAGAGTACGATTTTTCTTTAGGAAATAGTATTCGACAACACAATATGTACAACTTCGCCAGAGGCCTGTTGCTCCTAGCAGCAGCGAATGGTGATTCAGACGCAAAAGCCATTCTAAACGATAACCTCATGTGTGAACTGGCTTTGTGAATCGTGTTGGTATTAACAAAATTTTTCAAACTTACCTTTATGATAGTACTTACTTTAAGTAAGCAAATGATATTATGATCATGCTTTGAACGATAAAAAAAATTATTCAGTTTGGAGTAAAGTATGAAAATTGCCATTTTGGGTGCTACAGGTTTTGTTGGCCGAGCAGTATTACAACAAGCTATCGAAGAAGGCTATGATGTAAAAGTCCTAGTGAGAAACCCTGCAAAATTAGCTATCTCAAGTGACAAAATAAAAGTCATACAAGGCAGTTTAGAAGACAAAGAGAAAGTAGAGGAAACACTGGCTGGTTGCAGTGCCGTTGTTAATGCAGCTGGCGGTGTGAAAGGCTCGGATCAATATGAAGCCTTCATCAAAATTACAGGGATTTTAGTGAACGCCATGAAGCGCGTTGGCATCAAAAAATTAGTCAGCATTAACGGTACAGGCACCATTTTACCTAATGAATATGTTGGTTTTAAGCGTCGTTTTTTAAGCACCATTGTCGGTATTTTTTTAAAGCACATGAAGGATGCGAAGAAAGCGGAAATGCGAATATTATTAAAACAAACAGACATTGACTGGGTAAGTGTCCGCGCCAATTTAATTCTGAAAAAGCCAGCCACAGGAAAGGTGGTGGCCGACGATCAAAAAATGCCAGGCGGTAAGATTACCCTACCCGATCTCGCCAAATTTATGCTCGATCAAATTGACAATGACCAATGGATTCATAAGGCGCCATTTGTTGCCATAGCCTAACAAAACTGAACACCAGGGAAGGTACCAGTCCACTGACTAGGGCAACGTGCTCCCGCCCTAATGCCCTACCTCCATGTAGATCTCCTTTGGGTCTTTATCAAGATTCAAAACTTGAATATGCTGATATCAGCTTTCGGCGTCTTATGCCAGCAAGTGCATCATAAAATTACTGCTGTGTTGAGGCTGATAAACATCTTGCAACATAAAGGCACAACTACCCAATGTAAAATAGGCCAGCATGAAAATAAGACACCATTTCAAACCTCATTTTTTGGGTAAAAAAATCGCCCCTTCAAAATCCTTAGCTGGAACAAAGGCTGTTATTTCGACTAAATTCAAATTTTTCATACTGCCCACTGCCTTATCCATTATTGAAAATTCCGTGTCGCGAACTGATTCAATTCAGCAACCGATTTGATGACATAGACTTGCTTCTCAGCAGAATAAGCCTCTAATTTGAGACTAAAATCTTGATTCCAAAATAACGGACAAAGGCGTAAGGTTTTATAACTTTGCCAACTGCCCTTAAGGATAGAACTGCCCTCAGGCCAACCTTCTGGTGTAACAAACACACCTTTGAGCAAGCGTTTGATCACAAACCAATAGCTGGTTGCATAGGCAAGATCCACATAGATCAGGGTGTCTGCAATCTCTAGCCGCTGATAAAAAGCGCTGATCGGACCAAAACCGTCGATGATCCAAGTATTCGTCGACAAGAGTGCGGCGTGCGCTTGATCAAAGACTTCGCGTGGCACCAAGTCGCCATTAGCTTGATAAACCAAGCTATCCAATGGGTGTAAAGGCAAGCCGGTTTGCGCAGCCAAGGCTTTACTTAAGGTGGATTTGCCACTACCAGGCTTGCCAAATACCGCGACTTTTTTCATGGTTTCTCCTCAATTTTTTCTATGAAAATGACCTTGAGGGAGTTTTAAATGCACATAAAAAAACCCACCTCAAGGGTGGGTTTTAACAATTTTGCACACATCAAATCCCACCATTCCTATGGAATGATGATAATTCGAGCGACCTGATGTGATGGATTCGTATTCATGTCTTTATACTGCGTTAGTTAGCGTCGTTAAGTCAACCTATTTCACTGCGTTCTTGTAGGACATCTTGAAAGGCAAACATGCCATTTAAGGCCGCTGGAAATCCAGCATACACTGACATTTGCAATATCACTTCTTTAATTTGCGTCTCACTGCAACCTACATTAAGTGCAGCATTAAGATGGACTTTAAGCTGTGGCTGACAATGTCCCAATGCCGTCAGTGCCGCCACAGTAGCAATTTCGCGGGATTGCAAATCCAAACCCGGTCGAGCATAAATGTCACCAAATGGGTATTCAATGGTATATTGGGCTAGGTCAGGACAAATGTCTTGCAGGCTTTCGATCACCTTTTCGCCCGCTTCGCCATCAATTTTTGCCAGCTGTTCCAGACCAATTTCGTAGCGCGTACTTTGCATCTTGATGCTCCTGAGTAGATAAAGTGCATCAGCTTACAGCTTAGAGTTCACTCTAAGTCAATCCTGTATTTGTTGTTTATAGAAGTTAATTTTCTCTTGCAACGCCTCTAAGTGCGACTGTTGAGATTGTATGTAAGCTTCTAACTCGGTCTTATGCGCTTCCAATAACTGCATTCTCGCCACGAGAGAGTCATCTCCCTGTTCCCGATATTCTGCGTAACGGAGGATATTTTCCAATGACATACCTGTGGCTTTTAAGCGCTGAATAAAGCCCATCCATGCCAGATCTTTCTCAGTGTAATCTCGGTGGCCGCTGACATTACGGTGGACATTCTTCAGTAAACCCATTTTTTCATAGTATCTGAGTGTATGGGGGGAAACACCCGTTAATTGTGAAAATTCACGCACTTGCATTATGTCGTCCTTATGGGGTCAAGCAACCAGTTTTAATGACTCGTCAGGATAAATAAAGAGCCACTTGCCAACATAGAATACACCCCTTTAAAGCTAGGGAAGGTACGAACAAGTCCACTGACTACGGCAACGTGCTCCTGCGTTGCTCTAACCCCCTACATCCATGTAGGGGTCAGCGTGTGGATAACTCTCTTTTATTCGAGACAAGTTTCGCCGTCCAATATAAGCATATTGGCAAGAAGCTTAACAAAGAATAAAGAGAGCTTAGACCACGCTCGGCAGCAAGCTCCTGCGCTGCCCTAATGCCCTACATCCATGTAGGTCTCCTTCGGGTCTTTCAGAGAAACGGCCTCTCTGTGTTAAGAGTGATTGAAAGGTATTAACATTCCTGCTCACTCTTGCCTTGATAGACCGTTTCTCTGATAAGACTGATGTTCAGAAGGCTTATTCACACCTTCCCTAGACCAGTTTATTGCTTTAGGTATCTGACCCACTTTGGGGTGTGATTGCCAGACCTGTTGCGCCGCTTGGTGCAATAAACTGTGTCGCCACGCCACCTTGTCTTCCTGTCTATCGTAGCCTCCACCTATCACACAAGCCGTCGCAATGCCCATGTCTAAACAGCTTTCGATGACGTATTTGTCCCTCGCCAAGACGCCCTGATCGCTGAGGTTAACGTGCCCCAAGCGATCATCTTGATGCACATCTGCACCCGCATCGTAAAACACGAAATCCGCTTGATGCTGGGTTAAAATACTGGGTAAGGTGCGTTTCATGATGTCTAAATAGGTTTGATCATCCGCCCCTTTTGGAATGGCGATATTAATGCCTGCGGTTTGTTTTTGATTAGGATAGTTTTCTTCGCAATGCCAAGAAACGGGCACCACTTGTTGGTGATCGGCAAAAAACGCAACTGTGCCATCCCCTTGGTGCACATCACAATCCAAAATAAGTATCTTTTTAGCTTTGCCAGTATTGATTAGATTCAAGGCGGCCACCGCCAAATCATTAAAAATGCAAAATCCTGCCCCGTGGGCTGGATGAGCATGGTGCGTGCCACCAGCAAGATGACAAGCCAGTCCCTGCTGTAAGGCCAATTCACTGGTCAAAATAGTGCCTGAAACCGCTCTCAAGGTTCGTTCGACTAACCATTCAGACCAAGGTAAACCAATCTCTTTTTCTTCTTGCTTGGTCAAATCACCACGGATAAAACGCTGCACATAAGCCTTATCATGAGCCGCCATCAAAACGGACAAAGACAGAGGTTCTGGTGTATGCAAATTATCCTCTGTTAGTATGCCCTGCTGTCGTAATGTCTCTGCCAGCAAACGAAATTTGTGCATGGGAAATCTGTGCCCTGCAGGAAAAGGGATACTGTAATGAGGGTGAAACACCAAAGGCAATAAAGCAGATTTCATAAAGCTCTAATCTGTTCAGAAGGCAATTCGTTTAATAATAAATCAATGGGCAAACCAGCCATGATATTATCAGGGATTCACTGAATACGCAGGTTCTCTTTGCTTGGCTTACTGTTTCCAGTGCATTATTTGCGTTTGGCAACCAAGACTTTACGAATGGCAGAGTTAAAGGATTCAATCAAGTGCGGCGGGAAGCCTTTGCCGCTTTCGAAATTCACCAATTGCACCGCACGCATGGCACTTTTATTGTATTCACTGCCCGATTTACCCCATACGCTGTCAATAAACATGACCGCCATAGATAAGATAAAAGCGCCTTGTGGAATCAAAGGGCCAACTAAGCCCTCCGGAAAGCCAGTCCCGTCAAAGCGTTCTTTGTGAGACTGCACCATGCTAACGGCTTCTTCCCAACCATCATGTTTGGCCAACAATTTGGCCCCTACCATAGGGTGATTCCTTTGTGCTGCCTGCTTGGCTTCTTCATCGTCTTGGCAGTTAAGAATCAACGCCATGCCCATATTATGCATATAAGCCGCCGCACTCAGTTGACAAGAGTCCACCGGGGTGTTGGTTTCCACATTAATAAGCTGACACAGTTTTAGGATGCGCTCACTGCGCTCAGCAGAATAGCCCAACAGACGATTTAACTTGTGACTGAACCCAGCAAACAAATCAATATCAGCTTGCTGTTGTTCACTGAATTCCACCTTAATAATAAGAGCGGCAGCGTCACTGTCGGCATCATCCTCTTCTTCTACCACTTGATCTGAACACTGCTTTAAAAGTTGCACGGCAAGATGAGGACGTTCTGAGTCCTCTTCATGCGCATAGATGGTATCTAAGCCTTGTTGTAAGGTGTCACGCAATTCACTTTCTGCTACATGGGATTGATAAATCTCTTTAAGAAGGGAATAGACTTTTTCGATGACGATATTAATCAAATCCCCTAAATGGGAATGATATTTGATGTAACCGCCGCGCATACCATCGACAATTTCTTCTAGTTTATGCAGCACATCCACCAGTGGATCAAGAAAGCACACCGAGCAGTTGCCCTTCATACTGTGCAAGGAGCGAAACAACTGATCCAATTTATCAAAGGAAAATCCTTCACTTTCGATGCTGTTGATGATCTCTTCAATCTCTTGCTGTGCTTCTACATAGCATTCCAACAAATCATCTTTAAGCTCTTTTTCCAGCGCTGAAAACTCTTTACAAGCAAAATGGCTCATTCTTATCTTCCGAAATATTTCACCGCAAAACATTGAGGCCTATCATGGCTTTGGCTATTTTTAATAACAGTTGGGTTTTCTTAATAGCGTCAGACTTTTAGTGTAGTTAGAATCTGGCTAATGGGAAACAAACAGAATGTTTCATTGTGCAAACAGAGCGAGTTTATTATGCCAAATTACTGGTTAATGAAGTCTGAACCAGATGCCTTTTCTATTGATGATCTTGCGGACATGCAGGTGTCACCTTGGGATGGGGTGCGTAATTATCAGGCAAGAAATTTTATGAAAGACATGCAAGTGGGCGACTTGGTTTTCTTCTATCATTCCAGTTGCAAACCTGCGGGGATAGTCGGGGTAGCAAAAGTCGTCAAGGAAGCTTATCCTGACCACACAAGTTGGGACCCTAATAGCCCTTATTATGACGCAAAGTCCACTCCACAAAACCCGAGATGGTTTATGGTAGACCTTGCTTTTGTTGAGAAATGGCCGCGCTTGGTGACGCTGGCCGAATTAAAAGCCGATGCCCTTTTAGCCGAATTACCTTTGGTAAAAAAAGGCAGTCGTTTGTCTATTATGCCGATCAACAAGGCTCATTGGGAGCACATTATAAAGACGTATTAAGCGTTAAGGCTGAACACCACAGCATGACTTATCATTGAGGAAGTGTCACCTTGTTCGTTACCTTTGTTGTCACTGCTATTATTTCGAATCTAGACAAACGCTTAAGCGAGCGTTTAGATTAACTTCCATGCCATCATCAGCATGGAAAGCGTTACCCGAGCTCAACAAAAACTTGCCCTCAAGGCGAGGATTATTGCTGTGCCTACTCTTGTGTCTGTTAACCGCTTTATCCACCACAAAACTGTGCGCGCAAGCCTTATATCCCTCAACGCTTAAGCAACAGCTGCAAGACAGTGACAAAGATGGCGTCATTAATGCCCGTGACCTTTGTCCGGATACGCCTGCTGGCAGCGCCATAGACAACACTGGCTGTCCAAACACACGCACGGAATATTATCAGATCCACTTTCAGATTCACTTCGCCAGTGCCGATGCCAAGCTGCAGCCAGAACAGCATCAGCAAATCACACAAATTGGCCAGTTTCTACAGCAAAACCCGCAAAGTATCATTTGTTTAGAAGGCCATACGGATAACCAAGGGCCAAATTGGTTTAATCAAGGTCTTTCCTATCAAAGAGCCAACGCCATCGCCGAGCATTTAGTCCGTCAATACGGTATTAAGGATCGCCGTATTCTGCGTTTAGCCTATGGTGCAAGTCGCCCTTTATTCGAAAATAACAATGAGCAAAACCGCTTCCAGAATCGACGCGTCAATGGCACCATTTTGCTTCCCGTTAACGCCCCAAAAAACCAATGGCAAATCCCCTTTGCACTGAATCAATTTCGACTCAATACAGAGCAAAAAAATGCCTTGGCTGAACTGCCACAGAAAATAAGCACAGCTCAATCTGCCTTCATTCTCATCACAGGTCATACAGACAAAAGTGGCCGACCAAGCTTAAACCAATTGCTCTCGGAAAAACGTGCGCAACAGGTTGCGCATTATTTGCAGTCGATTACGTCACTGAATGAAGCCCAAATAAAAGTCAAAGGTTACGGAGCAGACCGCCCAATTGGTCTAGAGGATTCGCTCATAAGTCGCGCGAAAAATCGCCGTGTTGAAGTACAGCTTTTTGAAGAGCCTGCGTTATCCAAGCAATTTATTGAGGCCAAATGGACCATTTGGAGTGTTGATGACCTTGATCTTACCAATGCGCCAAGCCCTCGCGACCTGCCGTTATTCCGTCCTTTTCAACCCTAGCATGACCAAGTATTAGAAGGATTAGCTAGTAGAATAATTCCATAAAGTGACTAATAATAACGACGCTCACGCGTTTTTAAGCTCACCTTGTAATCAAAGAAATATTGCAACATGACCCCCAAATAATCGTACTCTTCATTTGTCCTTAAAATCACCCCGATACTGGCAAGATCATGATATTTAGGGGGCTGATAGAATGACTCCAAACGCCAAACTTTGGGCAAGTCATTAAATTTTTCACGATAAAAAGACACTCTCAAATTGTCATCAAAATAATAACCCATGCCAAAACGCGAGCTGGTGGTGCTACTCAAAGTAGCGTTGTTAGATTGGATATTAGCAATGAGGGAAACCTTGCCAATAAAAAGATCTCCACTAACTTGACCTATCACTTCACGATCAACTGGCAAATCTTTGTCCATGGGTTCCAGCTCACTGTACCCCAATCCCAATCCTAAGCGCCCATGCTCATTGCCAAGATACCAATTGGAAAAAAACTCAGATTGCGCAAAGCTGCCACTGTTAGAACCAATAATCAAATAGTTGCTATTCAATAAAACCTGAGCGGTTAAATAGTCGTTGACTGGCATATTGATTTTCATATCTAGGTTCAGTAAAGACTTGCTATCCAATAGCCCATAGCCTAAGCCTACGACAAAATTGGGCTTTTCCTCTTCTGCATACAGATCCACTGACACACAAAGCAGCAAAATACATCCTAGCAACCACTTCAACTCTTCGCCTCCCGCTACACTAACGCCATATCATTCCATATTGTGAGGTGAATCCCGATAAAGCGCCACCAAAACGTGCAATGAGGGTGATATTTGCATTAAAAATAACCGGAATGTCTCACAAGTCTGGGATTCAGAAGCAAAGCCCAATATAATAGCCGCAAAGTCGAAATGACGAACTCTTTTTAGGTTTATAGGTTACATGGCAAAAAAACTCTTTATCCAAACTCATGGCTGTCAGATGAACGAATACGACTCTTCACGTATGGCTGACTTGTTAGGCGAAAGCCATGAAATGGAGCTTACCGAAAACGCAGAAGAAGCGGATGTGCTGTTATTAAATACCTGCTCTATCCGTGAAAAGGCCCAAGATAAAGTCTTTCATCAACTGGGGCGTTGGAAAAAACTAAAGCAAAAGAATCCGGATCTAGTAATTGGTGTGGGCGGTTGTGTGGCGAGTCAGGAAGGCGACAACATTCGTAAACGCGCAAAACACGTGGACATGATTTTCGGCCCGCAAACCTTGCACAAGTTGCCTGAAATGGTGAATGCCGCGGCCACACACATTCCCATTACTGATGTCACCTTTCCCGAGATTGAAAAGTTTGACCACTTGCCTGCACCGCGTGTTGAAGGGGCAGAAGCTTTTGTTTCCATAATGGAAGGATGCAGTAAATACTGTACTTTCTGTGTGGTGCCTTACACTCGTGGTGAAGAAGTCAGCCGTCCATTTGACGGCATCTTACTAGAAGCCGCCCAACTGGCTGAACAAGGGGTGCGAGAGATACATTTATTAGGTCAAAACGTCAACGCTTACCGTGGTGAAACCGCAGAAGGTGACGAAGCGGATCTGGCCGATGTCATTCACGCGGTCGCACGCATTGACGGTATTGAACGTATTCGTTTCACCACTTCTCACCCAGTGGAGTTTACCGACAGCCTAATTGAAGCCTTCCGTACCGAGCCTAAATTGGTCAGTCACTTACACTTGCCAGTGCAAAGTGGTGCCGATAAAGTGCTGAGCGCCATGAAACGCGGCCACGATCGCCAATACTATATTGATAAGATTAACCGTATTAAAGCCGCTCGTCCTGGTATCAGTCTGTCATCAGACTTCATTATTGGCTTCCCGGGTGAAACGGATGAAGATTTTGTCGACACTATGAATTTGATCCAAGAAATTGGCTTCGACCACTCCTTCAGCTTTGTTTACAGTCAGCGCCCTGGTACGCCAGCGTCTGACTTAGCAGACGATACTCCAGAAGAGGTGAAGAAAGAGCGTTTAGCTATTTTACAGCGTCGTATCAGTCAGCAAGCCTATGACATTAGCTTGGCCATGGTGGGAGAAGTACAACGTATTTTGATCAGCGGCTACTCGCCACGTGATCCAGGCCAACTTCAAGGTCGTACGGAAAATAATCGTATTGTCAATTTCCGCGCATCTGATCCACAATTAATTGGTAAGTTTGCCGATGTCATTATTACGGATGCGTATCCAAACTCTTTATTGGGCGAGTTAATCAGTTCAGAACTCGACAATGATTTTGTTATTCAATAAATACAGGTAGCCCTTGGAAACCACACAAACAACCCAACAAATCCGACTTGAACCCGCCAATGCAGCAGCCTTGGCAGGTTTGTGCGGACAACTCGATGAAAACATCAAACAAATCGAAAAGCGCCTTGAGGTTAACATTCGCAATCGCGCAGAACTTTTCGATATTTCAGGTGACAATGCCGAACATGTCATGGCCACCAAAACCTTGTTGCAAAATCTTTATCGTGAAGCTTTGGCAAACCCTCAGATTTCTCCCGAGACGGTACACTTGTACCTGCAGGAGTCAGCCATTGAATCACTGACCAGCAGCAAAAAAGGTGACCAGAATCAAGTCGTTATTAAGACCCGTAAAGCCTTCATTAAACCCAAGGGCAAAAACCAGCAAAGATACGTGACGCAAATTCGCAAACACGATATCAACTTTGGCATAGGGCCAGCGGGGACAGGTAAAACCTACTTAGCCGTGGCTTGCGCTGTTGAAGCCTTAGAAGCAGATCTGGTCGAGCGTATTATGTTGGTGCGTCCTGCGGTGGAAGCGGGTGAAAAACTGGGCTTTTTACCGGGTGACTTATCTCAAAAAATCGACCCTTATTTACGTCCTTTGTACGATGCCTTGTACGAAATGCTGGGCTTTGAACTGGTCGATAAACTGATCGAAAAAAATGTCATTGAAATAGCGCCCCTGGCTTTCATGCGTGGTCGTACTTTGAATAACGCTTTTATCATTCTGGATGAAAGTCAGAACACCACGCGCGAACAGATGAAGATGTTCTTAACACGTATTGGCTTTGGCTCTACTGCCGTGATTACCGGGGACCGAACTCAGGTGGATTTGCCCCGCGGTACCGCGTCTGGTTTGGCGCACGCTATGCACGTGCTGAAAGACGTTAACGGCATCAGTATGACCACCTTCAACGCCGCCGATGTGGTACGTCATCCTTTGGTGCAACGCATTGTGGAAGCTTACGATAAATACGACGACGAAGCCGAAGCCGAAAAAAAAGCACGTAATGAAGCCCGCGCCGCAGAAAAAATTCAGGCGGCGGATCCTGCCGTTGTAACAACGGAAGCGCAGAAAAGCTGATGCCTGACTTAGAACTCGACTTACAAATTGCCTGTGAATCAACCGATCAGCTTCCCAGTGAAGCAGATTTTCGCGTATGGGTAGAGAAAGCCCTGCCCAGCTCAGGTGATCTCTATGAAGTCACCATTCGGATTGTGGACCAAGCAGAAAGCCAAGCGCTCAATCACGAATATCGCGGCAAAGATAAACCCACCAATGTATTATCTTTTCCATTTGAAGCTCCACCTGGTATTGAGTTGCCTTTATTAGGTGATTTGGTTATCTGCCAGCAAGTGGTAGCAAAAGAAGCCATTGAACAAGGAAAAGCCCTGTTTGACCATTGGGCGCATATGACGATTCATGGCATCTTGCATTTACGTGGTTATGACCATATAAAGGATGATGATGCAGATGAAATGGAAAGTTTAGAAACCGAATTATTGGCTTCTTTGTCAATTTCCGACCCTTATTTGATAAAAGAGTGAGTTAACCCCCTAATGAGCGAAGACCGATCGAGCTTACCCAACGATCAACAAAAATCTTGGTTTGAACGTTTTCTTCAAGCCTTCAATGATGAGCCACGCAGTCGTGCTGACATCATTACTTTACTGGAAACCGCGGTGCAGTCCGATGTCATCGATCGTGATGCCTTCACCATAGTGGAAGGTGCTTTGGAGGTATCCGAAGTACAGGCCAGAGACATCATGATTCCACCATCGCAAATGGTGATTATTAAATCCGAAGACGATCCGAAAACCTCCATTCGTAAAGTCATCGACTCTTCTCACTCTCGTTTCCCTGTGGTGGGTGAGGATTCCGACGAAATTCTCGGTGTCCTACTCGCTAAAGATTTATTGCCCCTGCTGTTCAAAGAAGGCGATATTACTAACGAGGATATTTTGGCTCGACTTCGCCCTGCCAACTTCATTCCAGAAAGTAAACGCCTTAATGTATTACTGAATGACTTCCGTACCAAACGCTACCACATGGCATTAGTGCTGGATGAATACGGCAGTGTCTCTGGTCTGGTAACCATTGAAGACGTGTTGGAGCAAATTGTTGGTGAGATCGAAGACGAAACCGACAAACATGAACACGAAGGCATTCAGGTGACCAGCGAATCTGGTGTTTACCTAGTACCCGCCCTTTGCACCATTGAAGACTTCAATGAGTTTTTCAAAGCGGAACTTGACGAAGAAGACTTTGATACTATCGGCGGCATTTTAGTACAGCAGTTTGGTCACGTGCCATTGCGAGATGAAACCATACTGTTTAACGATTTCCACTTTAAAGTGGTAAAATCGGATGGCCGACGCGTTAAGACCATCCAAGTCTCTAAATCCGTAACCGAAGAGGTTGTTGAGTAAATGTCTATCATTCGTCCCGGTTCCAGCAAACCAATAACGGGGCGAATCGCTCATTTTTTTGCCAATTTACCACAGGCTGTTGCCCTTCCCCTTGGCCTAATCTTAGGTGCGGTTGGCGTTACCAGCTTTGCTCCCTTACATTTTTGGCCTGGCTATTTTATTAGTCTGATTGCTTTTAGTCTTTTCATCATCTCAGCGAAAAGCGCCAAAGCGGCCACTTGGCGAGCCAGTGCGGTGGCCTTTGGCCTGTTCGGCAGCAGTGTCTCTTGGGTGTTTGTCAGTATTGCCGAGTACGGCCAAGTGGGCGACCTGATTGCCGGTTTGATTACCTTTGCTTTTATTGCTGCATTGTGTGCATTCTGGAGTCTGGCGGCTTGGTTCAGCTGGCATCTCATGTCCCGCTATGCCTTTTTACCAAGCAGCTTGTGGGTCGCCATTGCTTTATTATTGGCAGAGTTATTACGCAGTGTACTTTTCACAGGTTTCCCTTGGTTGTTACCTGGCTATGCCACTGAACACACTTGGCTGTTTGAATTGCTGCCGCTTGGTGGTATTTGGCTCACCAGCCTACTTGTGGTACTCACTGCCACCAGCCTTGCTGGTCTATTGCTCAAACAAAGTAATCAAACCATGCCGATACTTATCTGTCTTATTGGCTGGGGTGGCGGGGCATATTTAAGCTACGCTCCGGTGCAATGGGTGCAACAAACCGGACAGATTAAAACCACCTTAGTACAAGGCAATATTGAGCAAGATCAAAAATGGCTCCCCCAAACCGCAGCCAGTTCCCTTGCTTATTACCAACAAGTCACGCAACAACATCTCGACAGCGACCTTGTGGTGTGGCCAGAAACCGCCGTGACTTATGCTTATTCTCAGGTTAAACCTTATTTGGCCAATTTCAGCGACCAACTTGCTGCGTCCAAAACCACCCTTATTACAGGCATACCGGATGTATTAGAGGGTGGTCAGGTGTATTACAACGCCATTTGGACAACGGGCAATGGTTTTGGTCTTTACTACAAGAAACATCTGGTGCCATTTGGAGAGTACTTGCCATTGGCCAGCTACATAGGCCCTCTTCTGGATATTTTTGGTATGCCGATGTCAAACTTCCAAGCCGGTGACGACAACCAACCTGTATTGCAGGTAGGAGATTGGGGGGTTGCGCCTTTTATTTGCTATGAAATCGTCTATCCAGAACAAGTAAGAGAGATGGTACGTGACAGTGATTTGCTGGTGACCATCAGTAATGATGCTTGGTTTGGTAGTTCCTTTGGCCCTTGGCAACATTTACAAATTGCCCAATTTCGCGCCAAGGAAGCAGGTCGTTATGTAATACGAGCCACTAATACGGGTGTCACAGCCTTTATTAATGAGCAAGGTGAAATCGTGGCGCAAGCACCTCAATTTACTCGCACAACACTGACTGCTGAAGCCAAAACCTTTATCGGCAATACCCCTTATGTCACTTGGGGATATTGGCCGAGTATAGTCTTGTTACTATTGTGCATTCTGTTTAGCTCGGCCAATCATGGTTTTTCCCGCCAATCGCTCCGTTTTGCTTAATTAGTTTTTTCTCTGTTAATTGTGTGAAGACAGCAAACCATAGTGACAAATTTCACAGGTTGGCAGGGCTTGCGCTTTAAGCAGGGAATTTTTGTGAGCACAGGCCATACAGATGTATTCACCGGCTGGCACTTGTGTACCAGCAACATGACATTCTTCTAAGGGCACAGGATTGTTATTCACATGGTTGATCAACCAAAGTAAGGCAGCGTCTTCTTTCTCATCCAACTCATCGGCTAACTCTTGAGCACCATCGAGTACCAAATGCCAATTGGCATCGACCCATGCTTCGGTATAACCCATTTTATCGTGCCAATATGCCTGCATCAGTGCTACGTCTTCCAGCAACCAATCCTTTGCCCCTTGCAAGGTTTTGCGGGCTTCTTCCACTAAGTTCAAATCTGAATCTGGGTTTTGCAGATCTTTTTTCATAGAATTCATCACTCCTTCTCTATGCACCTTCTAATTAGAGTCCCATCTCTATAAAATAGCGAATATTTTCAGACTCTGTTGACCTTTGCTCCCCTATTTTGAGTTAGGTCGGTATAATGCTGAATTTTCGAATTACTGTTCATATTAAACTGTCCATATTAAAGAAAGAACAGGTCTTATGACCTGACGTCGATCACGGGAAATAAACACATCATGCAAGAGCAATATAACCCGCAGCACATTGAACAAGCTGCACAATCTTTTTGGGACGAAAATAAAGTCTTCAAAGCCGTCGCCGATTCCAATAAAGAAAAATTCTACTGCCTCTCCATGTTCCCATACCCAAGTGGTCGACTGCATGTGGGTCACGTGCGCAACTACACCATTGGTGATGTCATCGCGCGCTACCAACGTATGCAAGGTAAAAATGTCTTGCAACCTATGGGCTGGGATGCCTTCGGTATGCCGGCTGAAAATGCTGCCATTAAAAACAAAACCGCGCCAGCCAAATGGACCACAGAAAACATCGAATACATGAAAGGTCAGCTAAAGCAACTTGGCTTTGGCTACGACTGGGATCGTGAAATCGCCACCTGTAAACCAGAATACTACAAGTGGGAACAATGGTTCTTCACTCAGTTAGTTGAAAAAGGCTTGGCCTACAAGAAAACCTCGGCGGTGAACTGGGATCCGGTTGACCAAACCGTTCTTGCCAATGAACAAGTTATTGACGGCTGTGGTTGGCGTTCTGGCGCCCCTGTTGTGCGCAAAGAAATCCCGCAATGGTTCATCAAGATTACCGATTATGCTGAAGAGCTTTTGGACGATCTGGATAAATTAGAAGGTTGGCCAGAAAAAGTAAAAGCCATGCAGCGTAACTGGATTGGCCGCTCAGAAGGGTTGGAATTCAGTTTTGCCATCGAGGGTAAAGACGAGGGTGTTTCCGTTTACACCACACGTCCTGACACCATCATGGGCGTAACTTATATGGCGATTGCCACACAACATCCATTGTCTTTGGAAGCGGCACAAAACAACGCGGAATTGGCCGCCTTCGTCGACGAGAGCAAACAAATATCGACCACCGAAGCCGACATGGCAACCGTGGACAAAAAAGGCATAGACACGGGCTTTAGAGCCATTCACCCAATCACAGGTGAAGCCATCCCAGTGTACGCTGCCAACTTTGTTTTGATGGATTACGGCTCGGGTGCTGTGATGTCTGTGCCAGCCCACGATCAACGTGACTTTGAGTTTGCTGAAAAATACGGCCTGCCGATCAAGCAAGTCATTCAAGCCAATGGCGATGAAGAAATTGACCTAAGTAAAGAAGCCTACACGGAAAAAGGCATTCTGTGTAATTCGGGTGAGTTTGATGGTTTGGACTTCCAAGCCGCCTTCAACGCCGTGTGCGAATGGATGACCGCCAAAGGCATTGGTGAAAAGAAGGTCAACTACCGACTACGCGATTGGGGTGTGAGCCGTCAACGTTACTGGGGAACGCCCATTCCTACCATTAACCTTGCCGACGGCACTGTTGTACCAACACCACAAGAACAGCTTCCTGTGGTATTGCCAACGGACGTAGTGATGGACGGTGTGAATTCACCCATTAAAAACAACCCAGACTTTTCTGCCACCACTTATCAAGGTATGGCGGCAGAGCGTGAAACTGACACCTTCGATACCTTCATGGAATCTTCATGGTACTTTGCCCGTTACTGCTGCCCAGATGCCGATGACGTCATGTTGACTGAAGAAGCCAACTACTGGCTGCCAGTTGACCAGTACATTGGTGGTATTGAGCACGCTATCTTGCACTTATTGTACTCTCGCTTCTTCCATAAGTTATTGCGCGATGCGGGTCTAGTGACATCAGATGAGCCGTTCAAACGCCTATTGACGCAAGGCATGGTGAATAAAGACGGCACCAAGATGTCGAAGTCGAAAGGCAACACGGTCGATCCTCAAGAATTGATCGAGAAATACGGTGCCGATACCGTGCGTTTGTTCATCATGTTCACTGCACCACCAGAACAATCTCTGGAATGGAATGATGCGGGTGTGGATGGCGCGTCACGCTTCTTACGCCGCTTGTGGGCATTGTCTTATCGTCATGTGAACGCAGGAACGACAGGCAAACTGGATATATCAGCCCTGAATGGCGCGCAAAAAGCCTTGCGTCGTAAGACCCATGAAACCATCCAGAAAGTGACGGATGACATTGAACGTCGCCAAACCTTTAACACAGCCATCGCTGCGGTGATGGAGTTGTGCAATGAAGTCAGTAAATTTGAAGACACTTCTGAGCTAGGGTTAGCGGTTGAACGTGAGGCCTTAGAAAGTGCCACTCTGTTGTTATCGCCAATCGTGCCACACATTGCTCACCAATTGTGGACTGAGCTGGGGCATGCTGACAATGTGGTTGACGCACCTTGGCCTGTATTAGATGAAGCCGCTTTGGTTAAAGACGAGCTGAACATTGTGGTACAAGTATTAGGTAAAAAGCGCGCTGAATTAACCGTATCGGCCAGTGCCGACAACAAAACCATTGAGGCAGAGGCATTGGCACATCCCAATGTGGCTAAGTTCCTTGAAGGAAAAACGGTTCGTAAAGTCATTGTGGTACCAGGTCGCCTAGTTAATATTGTTGCTAACTAAGCCGCTGTTGTATAAATGATAAATAGGGATGGCGATTGTCATCTCTAATTATCTCGCACTTTATTCACTTTTAAGAGATCACGGATATGACAATTCATTTGCCCAAGACGGCACGTCTGGTGTTATTTGCATTACTGAGTCTTAGTTTGCTTGCCTGTGGTTTTCACTTAAAGGGCACAGTGCAGATTCCTCAGCGCCTCAAGATGATGACCCTGACTTCGCAAAGCGGCTCGGCTGAATTTGATCGTGCCTTACGACTGACCTTAAGTAAAGCCGGTGTGGTCATAGTGGATAAAGCCAATGCATCTGCCGATACCTTAGAACTGAAAGTGAACGGACTCTCTTCATCCGATACGGTATTAGCCCGTAATAACTCAAACGATGTCTCACAAGTTGAACGTCGTCTTAGCGGCGTGTACTTTGTTCGTCAAGCTGATGGCAAATCCTTATACGGGCCACGTAACATCAGCACCAATAAGACGTTAGTGAATCAAGATGCCGAAGAGAGTGCTAAGCTGTCTTACAACCAAACGCAAATGCAATCCATGTATGAAGACTTGGCGAAGCAATTACTTTACGATCTAGGCTACGTGCCTCTCTAGTAACCTAGTTATGAAAGTCCGTGCCGATCAATTAGCCAGTCAGCTCAGCAATAGCCTAGCCCCCATTTATATCGTGTCTGGCGACGAAGTCTTGCTGTGCCAAGAAGCCGCCGACAAGATTCGTCAAGCTGCACAAGAATATCAAATTGAAGAACGCTTGCGCTTTGTCGTCGATGCGCAGTTTGATTGGCAAGACGTCATCAATGAAAATCAAAGCTTATCTTTGTTTTCCTCACGCCGCTTGTTCGATATTCAGATCGATAAGATGGCAGAAAAACACAGCAAAGCGTTAGCACAATTAGGTCAATCATTAAGCGAAGACAACATCATCTTATTGACTTTACCGAAACTGGACGCCAGAACGCAAAAAGCCAAGTGGTTTAGTCAGTTGGAATCCCAAGGGGTGTTTGTGCAAATCTGGCCTATTGATGCCAACCGCTTGCCAGCTTGGGTACAACAAAGAGCGCAATCATTGGATCTGTCTCTCACTCGAGACGCGGCCAGCATTATTTGTGAGCGCGGGGAAGGTAACCTATTGGCCCTTTCACAAGAGCTTGAAAAGTTGGTCTTAATGCATGGCCCTGACAGCAAGATCGACGCAGAAAAAGCACTGGAATCTGTGGTCGACAGCAGTCGTTATTCGATTTACGATTTAAGCGACCGTCTATTAATGGGCAAAACCAAAGAAGCCTTACATTGTCTGCATCAGCTGCTGGGTGAAGGGGTCGAAACCAATATCATTTTGTGGCTGATTAACCGCGAAACACAAACCCTGGTCAACCTTTTGACAGCCATGCAAAACGCCAGTTTACGTCAAGCTTGCCAAGCACAAAAAATCTGGGACAAACGCATTCCTTTTTACGAAAAAGCCCTATCTCGACACAATCAGGTTACCTTGCCTTATATGCAAAACTATTTGGCTTTGATGGACAAAAGTATCAAAGGCATAGACGGACCAGACATAGAAATCGGTCTGAGAAATCTCGTTATGATGTTTTGTGGCTACAAACCCACCATGACGGAATTGGATTTACCTGCCTCTTTCTAATCTAACGAATTTTTTCGTAGCAACATATCAGTCCCTGACTTCCTTTATTCTATTAGCCTGCTATCATGCCCCACTCAATTATTTAATCCTTGCAGGCCACCATGATCGACTCGGAATCCACTCAACCCATTCACATTGAACAACTGGATGTTTGGACAACACCCTTATTTGTGACGCAGCTTGCGGATCATGAGTTTTTAAAAGACGCCTTATTAGAACAAGTCTATGCCCAGAAAAGCCAGCAACAAGAAGCCATAGCAAGTCATGTGGCTCCCACAGCCAAACACGCACTACATGAAAGTACATTGGATTTTCTCGACTGTGACGACGCCACTGTGATGGAAACCAAACGTCAGCTTGAAGAACTCATTCTCGAGGTTGCCAGCAATCTAAATCAGCTTCACTGGCCTGATGATGCTCAAGCACAAGCGCACATCATCGAATCTTGGTATCACGTGACACAACAAGGTGGCTACCATGATGCCCACTCTCATCCAAACTGCTCTTGGTGTGGTATTTATTACCTTGAACCGGGCGATGCCAGTCAAGCCGATGTCGGTGGCATGAATCGCTTTTATGACCCACGTGTGAACGCAGAACAGTATGCTGATCCTGGCACCGCCTATTTGGGTGGACAAGGTGTGTGGGATTTTACCCCAGTAGAAGGCCAAATTATTCTATTTCCTTCCTATCTTAAACACTCTGCTTTGCCCTATTTTGGTCAAAAAGATCGTGTGGTCATTGCCTTTAATAGTATTATTGAGCTCTATTAAAAAAACAGCTAATGTACTGATTATCAATAAAATACCTTTAAGTTTTGCTACGACGATTCACAAGTGACGGCATTTTGTAGTAATTTAACAAAGTGCCATTCACCATTGTGAGGAGAGTTATGCATTATCCGTTTGATCAACTCAGCGGCAGAGAGCGCTATCATCTGATCACACAAACCGTGATCCCCAGGCCCATCGCTTGGATCATGAGTAAAAATGACAATGGGACTTTTAACCTCGCGCCCTTCTCTTATTTCACCTCATTGTCTTCCGATCCAGCGTTATTGATCGTATCGATTGGCAATAAAAATCCTGAGAAAATGAAAGACACCAAGCGTAATTTACTGCGTGAGAAGGAATGTGTTTTGCATATTGCTGATGGTGATCTGGTCAAGGCCGTAAACGACAGTGCCGCTACCTTGGCCTATGGCGAATCGGAA
This sequence comes from Marinomonas sp. THO17, assembly GCF_040436405.1. Classification (NCBI taxonomy): domain Bacteria; kingdom Pseudomonadati; phylum Pseudomonadota; class Gammaproteobacteria; order Oceanospirillales; family Oceanospirillaceae; genus Marinomonas; species Marinomonas sp. THO17. The sequence goes on from NZ_AP031575.1 coordinate 1,202,228, forward strand.
GTGAATCAAAGTGGTTTACAACTGACCGAGTTCGTTGACCAATTACCGCGCATAAAGCAAGCCAAGGTGGCCTATCATTGTCGTTTGTTTGACGTACATCGCTTTGCAGATACTGCTTTTGAAGCTATGTATTTAGAAATACTCAACCTGTACCTTGATGATGATTTAATTCATACACAAGGCGAGCGTACTTACATAGACAGTAAAAAATTGAACCCATTAGCACGATTGGGCGGTAATGATTACGCTCTGCTCGGTGACACCATAACAATTAAACGTCCTGATTAGGGCAATACTGATTCGAGGTAACAATAATGGACGTGACTAAACACCTAAAGGCTTTTCCCTTTATGGCCAATCTGGATGCAACACTCCATGACACATTAGTGGAACTGGCCAGTATAAAAGACTTAAAAACGGGAGAAGTGCTCGCCAAACAATTTGCCATTGGACAGAATATTTATTTCCTACTGTCCGGTGAGGTGGCCATTTCTGTACCCATTCAAGATACTGGCAAATCCTACAATGTCGGCACCATCAGCAATACACTTTCTCCTATTGGCTGGTCCGCATTCCGTCATCCATCTCGTTACGCCACCACCTTTACTGCCACCAAGAAGTCTAAACTGCTGGTGTGGCCTTTGGTGAAATTGCAAACTTTATTGGACAGTAACTTGGCTTTTGCCAATCAGTTTTTACAGTTTGTGTATCAGGAATCCTTACCTGTCTTAACCAATATCCAGAACCAAACTCGCCCTTTCTTCTCAAACGAAACCTTAGCCTTTGAAGAAACGCGCCCCCTGATTCACCCTGAAATCCAAAATCACGCTTTAAAAGATGCCATCAATCTACTCAGTTACGCGCCCTTTTGTGAGACCTTCACACAGACAGAGATTCATGCCTTAGCAAAAAAATCTACCATTATTTTGGCCCATCAAGGGGATATTTTATGCCAACAAGATCAACCCTCTGATGGTCTGTATTTCTTAATAAAGGGCAAGGTAGTGGTCAGCTATCAAACCGAGGCTGGCGACGTCATTACCACACGTTCCATTTCGCGAGCAGGCACAGTGCTCTCTTGGTCAACCCCCAATACCAATCTAAAGAACCGTACTTCCATCATCTCTTCTCGTGACAGTAGCATTTTATATATCAAACAAGACGATCTACTTGCCCTGTTTGCGGACAACCATAAGTTTTCAGTGAAATACATGTATCGCTTAATTTGGTTGATTGGCGCACATTTATTGGCCGCCCGCATGCGTTACTTATCGCAAATTGCCAATGACGAGGTATTGGCCGTCAGTAATGTGATTGAACAAAATGCCGCCTTGTTGCCCGTCAGTTCACCTCTGTACAAGGTCAGTGAGCTGTTAAAAAGTGCCATCACGACAGACGAAGCCTTTGGTATCTTATATAAGTGTTTGCATTTTGGCAGTGTTTTGGAAAGAACCATCTCGGGTATGTGTTTGGACATATTGAAAGATTTGCAGCGAGAAAACGCCTTTTATCGTCAGTTGCAAGCCGCTTACGATGGCATCAACACCCTTCCCAAAGAGACGCCAACGCTGGATGCCCGTCGCTTTGGTACAGAGTACTTCAAGCAAGCCTTCCAGCATGTTCCTTATGTGATCAAGGGGTTAGAGAATCTCCCCAAAAAAGCCGGTTCCATTTTCATTTACAACCATTTATTAGGCTCGCCAACCAACCGTTTGCCGAATGGCTTTCGCTTCTCTATGGATGCGCAGTTCATTGGTTCTATGGTGATAGACAACGAATACGGTATTTCCGGCCAACGGGTGGTACGTCGCAGTAAAGACAGTGAATTTTGGCGCGATGACTTTTACGAAAAATTCGGTAACATTTTCATTAGTAGCTGGAATGGCCTAACCCGTGACACGCCTGAATACGAGGACTTTATTGCCGCCTCCCAAGAGACCTTGAAGAACAACTTCCCTTTGATGATTTCGCCAGAAGGACAAAGCTTTCACACCCAACAATCGCCCGGTATTTTCTTACCTCATGCGTTTGAAATTGCGGGTTCCATGGGGGAAGACGAACCTTGGATAGTGCCCATTGCAGTAGCGAACTTTGATAAGCGCGCCGATCACAATATTTATACTGTGGTCGTGAAACCGGCGTTCAAACTGTCCAGCCGAGTGGATTGCAAAGACAAAGCGGCATTGGATACTTTCTTAGCTGAATACCAAGAAGAGTACAAAGGCTATGTTGCTGAAGCCATTGCACTATCTCAAGAGATTCGCCAGTACCCTATTTTCAGTGCAAAAAGTGGCTATCGTTCCAACGTACTGAGCTTAAATCAGATAGATGTGGAATTTGAATCAGACGTACGTCAATTGGAATTTCACTTGTCTCATCAAGAATACAAAGAACAACCTGTGGCGTTTTACGGCTCCTCTACCATGCGTCTTTGGGACAAATTTGATGAACATTTCCGTGACCGAGACGGCATCAACTTAGGCTTTGGTGGTGCCACACTGGAAGCCTGCGTGTATTACTTTGAACGGATTGTATTACCTCATAAACCTCGTTCATTGGTGATTTATGCAGGCGACAACGACATAGGCAACCACTATGATAGCAATCGCGTGGTGGAACTCTATATTGAGTTGTTGCAAAAAGTGGATCACTACATGGCAGGCACACCAGTCACCCTCATCAGCATCAAATGCAGCCCAACTCGACAGCATTTGCGTGATGTGGTGGAGCAAACCAATGTGCAAATTGAACGCTTGGCGCAAACTCGCCCGAACACGCAATTTGTGGATTTGTTCTCAACCTTGTTGGATAAAAATGGCGACATAAAAGACAATTTATTTGAGGGGGATCGCCTGCATTTAACCTCAAAAGCCTACGCTTTATGGACTAATAAGCTGCTTGAAACAGCAGATTTTATTTTCTGACGAAACTTTCTCGATAGCTATTTTTAACGCAATGAAAGGCTTGCTTGGCAAGCCTTTCATTTATTCATGTTAGCCTAGCCGTTTTGATAAAGTGGATCAAAAAATACCCGTTACCACCTTAGCGCCTAAAAGAATCAACAAACTTCCCATGCCTCGATCAACCCACACAGTATGACGCTTTAACCAAGCCAAAACTGGGCCTCCCGCCAACAATAGGGAAACAATTACATACCAAGCACTGTCAATAAAAACCACCGTTGACCATAACTGCAACTTGATGGAACTGGTCATCTCATGAGGAATCACTTGACTAAACAAGGCCAGAAAAAATAGCGCTGCTTTAGGGTTCATTAAGGCGATCAATAAGCCATCACGAGCCGCCTCAAAATAGGAGCCAGCAGTCACTTTCACTACGTCATGCTGAGATGACCCAGCGTAGCGCCAAGCCTTGATACCTAACCAAGCAAGATACAATCCACCCAACAAGGTGAGTACGGAAAAAGCCTGCTGGTATTGCTGCATTAACACCGCCAAACCTTGTAACGTCAGAAATGCCCAGAAACCAATTCCCAAACCATGAGTAATGGCAGCTAAAGCGCCATGCCAAGCAGATTGAGCAACAGCAATACGTAAGATGACCGCCAAACTTGGCCCCGGCGATAAAGCCCCCATGACACAAATCACCACCAAAGATAACCAGCTCGTTAAATCCATCTATGCACCTTAACCAATTGTTCGCTGTCGTTGTTCTTGTCCGTTGTCGCGCCACATTCTAACCAAATCCCTCACAAAAAACGACGCGCAATAAATTTTTCCCCATGTATTGACCTTTATTGGAAAACACGTCAGGATGAAAACACCTATAACACATTATATTTTTTCAAATTATGAACCAAACTGTCTTGAATAAACGCAGCGGCGATAAACCTAAGGCTAAAAAGCTTTGTGGTGCTGACGTGCGTATTTAAGATTTTTTATTACCCGGCAGCATTCTCGCTGACGGTCCTTTCCCCGCTTTTCGAGCAAGAACTTTCAGCAGAATCTAGCCGACACAAACGAGGCTAAAGTATGTTTCAAGGTGCAATTACCGCTTTAATTACCCCATTTCGTGATGGCCAACTGGACGAAGACGCGTTACGCAAAATAGTGCGTTGGCAAATAGATCAAGGCATAGACGGTTTGGTGCCAGTGGGCACAACGGGTGAATCGCCAACATTAAGCGAAGCGGAGCATAAGCGCGTGATTGAAATCACCGTTGTGGAAACCAACAAAGCGGTCCCCGTTTTAGCAGGCGCTGGATCAAATAATCCGGTAGAAGCGGTTAACTATTCTGAATACGCTAAGCAAGCTGGCGCCGATGCCACCTTACATGTAGCAGGTTATTATAATCGTCCCAATCAAGCGGGACTTTATCAGCATTTTAAATACGTTCACGATAACAGCAGCTTGCCTATCATCTTATACAATATTCCACCACGCTCTATCGTGGGAATTGATGTCGACACCATGGCAAAACTGGCGGAGTTACCACGTATCATAGGCGTAAAAGACGCGACTGGGGATTTAACTCGACCTATTCGTGAGCGTGCTTTGATTCACAAAGATTTTTGTTACCTAAGCGGTGATGATGTCACCAGTGTGGCCTATAACATAGGCGGTGGTAATGGTTGTATCTCGGTCACCGCTAACATAGCCCCCAAACAAGTGGTTGAACTGCACAATCTATGTCGCCAGGGGCATTACGTGGCGGCGGCGGAATTACAAGATAAGCTGTTTTCATTACATGCCGCGCTTTTCCTAGAACCCAACCCAGCTGGCGCGAAATACGCTTTGTCTTTGTTAGGTTTGTGTACTGAAGAATGTCGTCTGCCGATTGTTGCCCTGCAAGACAGCAGTAAAGCGAAAATCCAACAAGCCATGACGAATTTAGGTTTGATATAACGCAAGGGGTTATTTGACCAACAAACAGCGCCTCCAAATGAACAGCGCCTGCTTAAAGCAGGCGCTGTTCGTTCAGGTCTTGCAAGTGCACATAAGAGGTTATTCTTGAACGTCCATGTATTTGTTCGCCCAAATACGGTTTTCTTCTAAGGTTGAGTAACGAGTCGACAGTTCCGACGCGTTCAATTTACCTTCAGCAATACCTCGCTGTTCACGCAAACAATCATAGGTCGCTTTAATCGCAGCAAAGTAAGCCGCGTGACCGTTTACCACAATGCGCACACCGTTTGCCGCCAAACGATCACGATCAGCCAATTCTGGATTACCATAGGCAACCAGCATCACAGGAATGCTAATGTGTTGAGTAATGGCTTCAAGATGGTCGAAATCACGAATGCCCACCATGCAAATGCCATCTACTCCAACCGCTTGGTAAGCTTTGACACGCTCAATGGTTTGTTCTGTGGTCAATTGACCTGCATTAGTACGGGCAATAATACTCATAGCAGGGTCAATACGCGCATCCAAAGCCGCTTTTAATTTGCCTACCGCTTCTTCAAGCGGAATCAAATCCGTTGATTTATGACCGTATTTGGCTGGTAGCAAGGTATCTTCAATAGTCAAAGCTGCCACACCAGCACGCTCCAATTCCACTATGGTGCGGATAACATTTAAGGCATTACCGTAACCATGATCGGCATCGGCAATGATTGGCAAACGAGCTACACGGCCTATACGAGTAGCTTGTTCGGTAAATTCACTTAATGTGATCAAGGCAAAATCAGGCGCCGCCAACACTTGTAAAGAAGCAACAGAGCCACCCAATATGCCCACTTCAAAACCTAAGTCTTCTGCGATACGAGCTGACATGGGATCAAAAGTTGATGCTGTGTAATAACATTGACCACTTTGAAGAAGCTTACGAAAATCGTTTCGCAAATCATGCTGCGAAGGTGTTGCCATGAAGAGTACTCCTGATAAAACTTGATTCACCTAATTAAATTGTGCGAATTATATCCTGCTTATGCATTCGCTTCACCTGAAACCGACCACATGGTTAAGTTTTGAAAGTAAATTACTACCTAATTGCACATATAATTAGATTATGATCAGTTTTTCACCCGCTCTGGAGTGACAGCTTAAGCCGCTAGAGCTAATATAATCCCTCAGCATCCCTCATGCGACCAACTCTATTTTTCTAATTTTGATAATAATAAGGTTCTGAATAATGAACGCTTGGTATCTGATCTGCTTTTTATCGGCATTAGCGATCTTAATCGCTTTCACCAATCAGTATGTGTTAAAAATGCAAACCACCATCGCCATCACCACTGGCTCTGTTGTTATATCACTACTTTTGATCCTCGCCGTGAAGATGTTGGGAGATCATACTGCCCTCTTTATTACTCAGGTCGTTGCTGGTATCGATTTTAATCAGTTGCTACTTAAGGGAATGCTCGGCTTTTTACTCTTTGCCGGGGCCTTGGAAATTGATTTAACAGCACTGCGTAAACAGCGCTGGGAAATCACTATCTTGGTGTTATTCTCCACTATTGTGTCCACCTTAATTGTCGGTTATCTCAGCTTTTACGTCTTTAGTTGGCTTGGTTTCCCTGTGCCTTTAATCTACTGCCTTTTATTCGGAGCCCTCATCAGCCCAACCGATCCCATTGCGGTATTGGCGATCATCAAGCAAATGAGTGCACCACAGGGTATTTCCATTCAAGTGGAAGGGGAATCTTTGTTTAATGATGGCGTCGGCTTAGTGATTTTCACCACCATTTTTGCTGTGGCTTTTTATGGTACAGAACCCAACTTTATGGATGTTGCCGAGTTGTTCCTAGTCGATGCCATTGGTGGCATTGTATTTGGTTTAGTGATCGCCGTAATCGGTCACTTTGTCATCATTAACTGTAAAGACATTAATATTCGCTTATTAGTCACCTTGACCATCCCTTCAGCGGGTTTTGCTGCTGCCAATATTTGGGAAATTTCGGGGGCATTAGCCATGGTGACCAGTGGTATTCTGCTAGGCAACATTACACGGCAAAAAGCCATTAAACGTCGCGGCCCTGATGGTACTCGTTACGTGAAAGATTTTTGGCACGCCACCGACAGTTTCTTAAATGCTTTGCTTTTCTTGATTATTGGTATGTTGATCGTCACCATGCCTTTTTCATGGGAAGTCATTGGTCTAGGCATGGTAATGGTGCCAGTGGTGTTATTGGCACGCTTTATCAGCGTCGGCAGCCCGTATCTGGTGTTCAAACGTTTCCGTCAATATGATGAGCACTCTGTGAAAATTTTAACTTGGGGCGGCTTAAGAGGTGGTCTTGCTCTGGCCATGGCGGCGGCCATCCCGTCAGATCAAATTATGATAGATCACTTTGATCTGCACGATTTAATAGTAATAGTGACCTATGTTGTGGTGATTTTCTCCATCATAGTACAGGGCTTGACCATTTCGCCTTTGATTCGAAAAAGTATCGCAGCCGCCCAGCAAAAAAATGAGGCATAATTTAAGTAAGTTTGTTCGCACCTTACCTAATATAAAAAAGGCTCTTTGAGCCTTTTTTATGGCAAAAAACCATCAAATAGCCAATCTAAGAATGGTTATTAAGCGCAAGATAAAGCATTCAATCCCTATGCACAGCATAGATGACATCGTTTTTGTAGTAGCCCAAAAGCTCTCGAATAGTCATCAAGGTGATCTGAGAATTATAATAATCTGGCTGTGTGGCGCTGTCATTCTTTAGGTCTTTGCGTACGCCTCGTTTGCCATCATAGGCATGAGTACTGCTGCGCACTTCTACCTGATTTTCCACCACGGCTACGACCTTTAAGGTACCGTATTTGTATATTGGGTCTTCATTCTCAAAAATTTTCGACAAATCCACCGCATAGACATCATTAACCTTTGGCGTTTCCAGGTAGGCTAAGGTTTGCGCTTCCAATTCTTGTTGAAAATAATCGTATCCTAGGAAAATACATGGGACAATCACCGCCCATACTTCAACGGGCAAATACAAAAAAGTGTGTGCAGGCGCCGTGACTTTTTTACCCGTTTTGCGGTCTACTTGCCAAAGCTTATCGCGTAAATTCATCCATAAGCCTAAACCAGCAACCACAATTGCCACAGCAACGAGAGAAAAGACCTGCACCCAACGATTGGCGGTGTAAAAGCCCTCTCCCATTGCCCAGTCCACCAATAGTTGGACGTCGACAAAAGCCGCCAAGAAAATGACTGGGGCGAGCCAACCAAATCCTTTCCAAATGGGTAACATGGCAGATTCCTTTAATGACAGGTTGAACTAGGGAAGGTACGAACCACGGCAAACTGCTCCTGCACTACCCTAATGCCCTACATCCATGTAGATCTCCTTCGGATCTTTCAGAGAAACAGCCTCTCTGTGTTAAAAGTGATTGAAAGGTATTAACATTCCTACTCACTCTTGCCTTGATAGGCCATTTCTCTGATAAGACTGATGTTCAGAAGACTTATTCACACCTTTCCTTTATTAAATTTTAATTTCAAAGCAATTACAAGTAAGCAACAGCAGACAAGATGCCATCTTGATTAGTTTTAAAAACTCTCTAAAATCGCCTCTTAATCAAACACAGACTGGAAGATTTATGACTGACATCACTATTTTAGATGGCGGCATGGGCCGTGAACTTGAACGTCTTGGTGCGCCCTTCAAACAACCAGAATGGTCTGCTCTGGCGCTAATGGAAGCCCCTGAAACTGTCAAAGCAGTGCACCAATCTTTTATCAATAGCGGCTCTCAAGTCATTACCACCAACAGTTACTCCTTAGTACCCTTCCACATCGGCGAAAGGGTTTTTAAAAAGCGTATACGTGAACTCACTCGCTTGTCTGGTGAATTGGCTCGTCAAGCTGCTGACGAAGCCAAACATAATGTAGAGGTTGCCGCTTCGGTTGCGCCCTTATTCGGTTCCTACCGAGCCGATTTGTACCAAGCTGAACGTGTTGAGGAAATTGCAACACCTATTATTGAAGAGCTGAATCCATTCGGCGATCTCTGGTTATTGGAAACCCAATCTTTGATCGACGAAGCCAGTCGTGTGATTGAGCTAATCAGAAAAATCGACCAGCAACATAAGCCAATTTGGGTATCCTTTACATTGGAAGATGCAGAACCCACTAGCGAGCCCTTGCTACGCTCAGGGGAAACCGTGGTTGAAGCAGTAAAAGCCATGCAGGCTTTAAAGGTACAGGCTATCTTGTTTAACTGTAGCCAACCTGAAATCATTGGTGAAGCCATTAGCTTGACCAAGCAAACTCTTGCTCAATTAAGTGCTGACAATATACACATTGGCGCCTATGCCAACGCATTTCCACCAACACCAAAAGACGCCACCGCTAACGATGGATTGGATGAGTTAAGAAAGGATCTAACGCCACCTGCTTACCTAGAATGGGTAAAAAAATGGCGTAGCCAAGGAGCAAGTTTGATTGGAGGATGTTGTGGTATTGGTCCAGAGCACATTCAAGCCATTAAAGATGACTTAACATAAGCTGCTCGTTGCCTTTTATAGGGTTATTAGGCAAACAATCTCCTACTAACCCTCTTCCTTGTTCAAGTCGATAGCAATTTGCTCAGCCATGGGATCAATCACTTTATGCAGCCAATTTTTTGCCAAGGTTTGAGTCAAAGGTCCATAACCATCTGCACGCAACGCATCCGATACATCAAAGACCTGTGTACGAATGATCTGGCCTTGTGCTGATATAAACTGCCAACGACCCGTAATCTGCACCTTACCTTGTAAATCTGCATAAAAACGGTCAACTTCAATGTTCAATTGCGCTATAGCATAGCTGGGTAGACGCTGACGAGCGAACCACGACACCTGTGGTAAGGCATCTTCAAGACGTTGCTGAGTCAAACGAGTCAACTGTGGCGCCAAAGGCTCGGCCCACAAATGACTTTGCGATCTGTGAACACTACCAGTGTTCGTCACCAACACAATCTCATTCCCGCCTAAATAGTTTGCCACCTCGACAGGCATCATCTGCACTTGCACTTTTGGCGTCTGTTTCGCTTCGACTGCTTGATCCATTTGATCAATCAAGAGATATTCATAACTGGGTGGTGTTTGACTGGCGCAAGCTGTTAATAGGCTCATCATGACACCATAAAACCATACTCTTATTCGCATACAAGCTCTTACCTTCTGTTATTGCGCTGCCTTAGGCTGCACGTCAATTCTGGGTTTGCCGTCAAATATCAAGCGATTTGGGTTTTCTCTTAACTGACGTAAAAGTGGCTGCAATTCATTCAATGCCCTGTCTAAAGAGACCAAATTTTGGCGTAATGGTTGACCAATTAAACCGTCTGCTTGATAGCTTTCTAACGTTAAACTGAGTTCACGGATGGCTGCCGAAACATCACCGGGAATTTGCTGGGTTTCCGATTTATCTAACAAGTGCTTCACACTTTCGCTCATTGCTTGTATGGCCTTCAATGTGGAGTCCACTTCGCTCATGGTATTGTCTAAACTTTCAAAGGTCTCTCGTAATGGTATTTGCGCAACATTGTCTAGTAGAGCTGCCACCTTGGCTTCCATATTGGCAAAAGAACCTGGTGTGGTAGGAAAAATTTTGTGACCTTCAAACTCTCGCCACACAACTTTGGAGACTTGGTCAGTAAAATCCAAACTAATCACCTTAGACGCATTTAAGTAATTTCCTATTACCAAAGAAGCACGCAATCCCTTGTCGATGCTTTCTTCTATAAGCTGATTCCACTGCTGTAATGACTTTTCATGTGACGCACCGGGGGCATTCAAGCGCTGAGGTTCGATGCGCGCTCGTACAGGAATAACAGGAATGTCCATAGCGGTTAACGTTTCCATAGAAATACCTTGATATGGCACATCCAATACCGTACCTATGCGCACACCACGAAACTCTACTGCTGCTCCTGGATACAATCCGCTCACATTAGCATCAAACAAAAACACATAATCAATAAACTGATCATAGGCATTGTTGGTGGCACTTTCTTGCGAGTCAAAAAGGGTGAACTCAGCCAGATCCGATACCGCCTGTCCGGGATGTTCACCACTTGGCAAAGCAAACGTAATGCCGCCTGATAAGAAGTTTTCAAAAGAATCTAAACTGACCTCAAATCCACTGGCAGAGCTTTTAAAAGCAATACCGGGCGTTACCCAAAATTGCACTGCAGAATTCACCAAAGCATCGTAAGGCGAACGTATTAGCACTTGATATTGAATGGCGTTTCTCTCAGCATTGAAGTCCACTTTTTCCACATAGCCCACTTCGTAACCACGAAAATGCACAGGCACCCCTACATCCAACTTGGCGCCTTTATAACTAAATAAATTCAATCTAATGCCTTCACTTTCTGTAGATAACGGCGGTTGCTCTAGAATCGTAAATTTCGTTTGTAAATCACCACTCTCACCCGGCGCCATATCAATGTATGCTCCTGACAGTAATGTCCCCAGTCCACTTACCCCTTCTTTACCGATACGAGGTTTGACTACCCAAAATTTGGCATCTTGTCTAAGCATTTGATCTGTGCCTTGATTCATCCGCACTTGAATAATAGCGTATTCATAATCTTCACTAAGACGAATATCAATCACTCGACCAACGTCCACATTACGAGATTTGAGCTTGGTCTTACCTACCTCTAATCCCTCTGCATTGGCCGCAATTAGCGTAATAACAGGCCCTTGGCTTGACCAGTTCTGATACAACATCCACGCCGCCACCAACAAGGCAATAAAGGGTACCAACCAAATAGAATTAAAACGCACCTTGCGCATGTTCTCGACCGGACTTAGTTCTTCACTCACCCTAGGCTTCCTCTTGCAAGCTATTATCCTGCCTGTCTCTGTCCCACAATAAACGCGGGTCAAACGACATGGCAGCCAACATGGTTAATACAATCACTGCGGTAAATGACAAGACGGCAGGACCTGGATAAATGGCCATCAAGTTGCCCATTTGCACCATACTGCTCAAAACTGCAACCACAAACACATCTATCATGGACCATCGCCCCATCAATTCCGTTAATCGATACAATTTCATTTTTTGCACGGTTTGATGTCGACTGGGAAAATAGTATTGCCAGACCAACCAACTCAACGCCGCAATTTTCGCTAAAGGAATGACCACACTGGCGAACAAAATGATCAAGGCCACAGGATAGGAACCCAATGACCAAAGCAGAAACACACCTCCCATAATACTGGATGGCTCAGTACTGCCCAAAAATGTGGTTTGCATAATAGGAAACATATTAGCCGGTATATACATCACTAAAGCCGCAATGAGTAGCGCCAGTGTCGTCGATAAGCTTCTAGGATGACGACTGTGAACAGAGTGACGACAACGCCCACAATGATGTGCGTCTTTGCTTAAGACGGCACCACAAAAATGACAACCAATCAGTCCTTCCAAACGGGCAATACCAGTTTGCACAGAATGAGAGTATGCAGGCCCAGCTACTTTGAACCAAAACCAGCGTTTATCGACTAATGTGACAGTTTTTAGCAGCAGCAACACATAGCCACAAAACGCCCAAAATGAGAGTTCTAAGCTGACATCAGCCAGACTATTGACCTTCACCAAAGCCACCAAAATTCCTACCAGATAAACGTCAACCATTAACCAAGGTTGAACAACTTGCAACCAACGCACGCAATATTGTTGAGTACTTTTAAGCACGGTCGGATGCAGAAAACTCAATACCAGAAATAATACCGAACACAAATACACCAGAGGAAAAACAAATAAGGCCAAACTGATAATGGCACCAAGTATTAAATAGCCTTGGCTCAACAATACCGTTAAGGTGTCCATTAAGGTCACACTTCTTTCCACACCATTGGTAGCAAAGCCTAGGAAAGGGAAACTGATGGCTAACGCCAACATCAACAAAGAAGAAAAACCATATGACAGAATGCGTCTTGATGCATGAGCATGCACACTGACCAAAACATGACCGCAATGAGAACAACGTAAGCGTTCGCCTGGCTGCAACTCAGGCACAGAATTCACCTGATCGCATTGCTCACAAACGGTGAGAGGCTCAGTAAACACCTGATGACGCATAACGACAATCTATCCTCATCAAAAAACGAAAAAAGGGTATCAAACACTATCCCCTTCGCTAATTACAAGCTATCTAAGATATAAACAGCATTTTCCTATTATGAGCGGTATCACCCTAGTCCATTGCATCAAGTTGCGCCAAACTCGCTGGTAAGATTTTTTTATGTACCGGTGCTGCCAAAAACATGCACACCTTACCTAAGCGATTCTTAACATGCACAACAGTCGTTACATAAAGCTTGAGCAAATCCCCTTCCGGTTGCAAAAACAAGGACAGTTTAATGTCTAAGTGCTTGTCTTTGTCTTCCAGAATCACTTCCTTTTCATTATTAAAGAATACGTAAAAAATACCGACTCTGTCTCCGGTTAAGTAATCACAGGCTTGTTTCGCTACTATGATATCACTGAATAAACCAACATTTTTTAGCCCGAATAAGGTCGCCAGACGATTGCGAATCATCATAAATCGATCGATCCAACTGGGCGTCCTATTTACCATCTCCAGCCAAACTTGCATCGCAGTCTGACCTTTATTGATGGTGTAATGGGTAACATTATCGGCAAAATATGCGTTTTCTAGCCATTGCTTAATTCTCGCTGAACTTGGTATTTCCATCTTAATTTCATCCCTAAAATTATTGATCAAATTGGCCGATGAAAAGTTTAATCACTTTCTATCTTAGCCAATAACCGTCCTAAGACCTGTAGCAATCTGTAATAAAATGTCCCAATTTATGACCACTATATTGTGGGTAAGTAAGCTTGAATGCGACTTGGTAAACGTGACACGATAAAATGACGAGAGGCTTGCCAGTAAAACGATAACAAAAGCAAAGTCGCTCCCATGACAACCCCTGTAAAGGCGATGTTTGTCTCAATACTACCAAAGCTGCCAAACAAAACCTGCAAAGCGTAAATCACGTACAACAAAGACGACACCATAAAAGCACGCCTATCGACTGTGATGGAAATAAGTGTCATCAGCAAATACAAGATAACAATCAACATCATGTTGCCAACACCGTCTTCGCCACTCAAAACGCCCAATCCATTAAACACTGGGTGAATGATCAGTGGGGCTGACAATAGGTGAAGCCAAAAAGCCACGTCGGACTTTCGACTGATACGTTGCCTATCTTGAGCATCCCAATACATGGCAAACACAAAACACAATACGCCGCTGACAAAACAAATCATCATTAAAACTTGCAGCTTGTCGGGTAAAATCGCCAGCAGCACGGACGCTCCCAGTAATAAGCCCGACGCGGTGGCCACAGCAATGGTCATAGGCACTCTAAAGCGCCGCCAATGAGCGTAGGCAGCCAGCAAAGCGCAGGCCGTCCCCACAATGTCAGCTGTATTTTCTACAAACAAATGCTGACAAAATACAAAAACGCCCCCTACAAAGGCCAATAACAAAAAGATGGCTGGCAGAGCCATATTACGTTGGCGGACAAAGATTTCACTCAGCCCCCACGATAAGCCAATAAACACCCCATAGCTGATAATGGGAGACACGCTGTTTAACACCCATACAGAAGAAAACAGCAAGAGCGCACAAGCAATCACCACAAAGATGTCATTAAAACCACTGATCAAGCGAAAATTTTCCTCATCGACCAAAGATTCGTGTCGCGAAGAAGACATGAGCTGACGAAAGTCGTCAACAGATTGTTGTGAGAAAACCCCTTTTTGTATTGCTGCGTTTAGATCTTCATCCGTATACATAAATCGCCTTACCATTTTATTAGATCAAACGAATACTAACGATAAAGCGCAATCGATAAAAATACTAGGGTAGGGAAAGATCTATCTTATTATTTACGCAGACCCTTTTGAATTGGATCTTGAAGACCCTTTTGAACTAGATCTTGAAGACCCTTTTCCTTGCGAGTCAGACGATCTGCCTTTGGCATTTCCTCCCCTTGTCGATTTAGCACTGTCGCCAAACGGACGTTTCCCTTTATTTTTACCCATAGGGTTGGGCTTTTTGTCTTCTCCTCGCGGGTGTTTGGTATTAGGCTTAGATTTGAAAGCGTTTTTTTTCTGCGCCTGAGACGACGGAGTGTTTTTCTTTGCCGCTGGACGTAAGGACTTACGATTGGATTTCATATTGGGTTTGGCCTCAGAGGAAGAGTCTTGCACAGATTTGAGCAACACAGACAATTCTTTTTGCGTTAGATCACGCCACTCCCCTACCGGTAACCCTTTTAGATTCACATTCATGATGCGAGTTCGTTCCAGTTTAACCACGTCATATCCAAAATACTCGCACATACGACGAATTTGACGATTTAACCCCTGTACCAGAGTAATGTTAAACACATTCTTAGCAACCTTTTCGACCGGGCATTTTTTCGTCATGGTACCCAAAATCGGGACGCCGCCGGCAAGCCCTTGGATAAAGCTCTCGGTGATCGGCTTATTGACCGTCACCAAATACTCTTTTTCATGCTTGTTACCAGCCCGCAGCACCTTATTAACCAAATCCCCATTATTGGTTAAAAAAATCAACCCCTGAGAGTCTTTGTCCAAACGACCAATGGGAAAAATTCGCACCCCATGACTGACAAAATCAACTATGTTGCTGGGTTCACTGCTTTCCGTGGTACTGACAATACCTACAGGTTTGTTCAAAGCGATGAAAACAAAATCCTCAGCATCTTGAGGTTCGATCAATTGCCCATTGACTCGTACGGTATCACCCGCACTCACCTGATCGCCTACACTAGCGCGTTTGCCATTGATAAATACATTGCCTTGTTCAATGAAGCGATCCGCTTCTCGACGTGAACATAAGCCACTGTCACTGATGTATTTATTGAGGCGAGTGGAGGTTTTGAACATATAAGACTGCTTGAGCTGATTCATTAAAGACGAAAAGAGCTCATTATATAAGGAAGGTACGAATAAGTCTTCTGAACATCAGTCTTATCAGAAAAACGGCCTATCAAGGCGAGAGTGAGCAGGAATGTTAATACCTTTCAACAAAAGAGAAGCAAGTTATTAAGCTTGTACCCTCTTTACCTCATCATAAAGCCAAACCATACGATCCACAAACCAGGCTTTGAAAGTCATTACCCAAACATTCCCCAACAGCAGGTAAGGCAAATCTAATGCCCAAATACCATATCCCCAGATCAACATACCCAAAGCAGACAAAGTCAATAATATCTGCCCCATTTTAAGATGATGTGGAGGAATAGGCTCATTATGTCGATTCAAATACAGACGTTCTCCAAAGGTGCCTTTGGACGCCCAGTTATTAAAATCCTTAGGCGCTGGAAACACCCTAGGGTTTAACCAAATCCACAACAAACACAGCAAAACCAAAGGCAAACTATAGAAATCTAGCCATTGCCTAGACCATATAGCCAAACTTAACAGTGGCAGAATGGAAAAACGCGAATACACACTCCATGGATTGGCATGTCGTTGCCATGCCTCATTATCCATCGTCATGATTTTCTCTGCCCATTTGGTAATGTCCATCTACTGACTCCACTTAAACAAAAAAGGCAGTACTAAGACTGCCTAAAATTAACCTCTATTACTGCACTATTTAATACTAATGCACTATTTAATACGCGCTTTATTCTGCTCTTTAATCGACAACAGGCGCATCAAAGTCTTCGCCTTCGTCAGTGTAAATACACACATTCCAATCGGCTGCCAAACCGTCTTCTGCCTGACAGTAAGTGGCAAAAAAGTCAGTGATTTCCTTACGCTGACAATGGGCTTCAAAACTCGCCATGTCTTGCCAAATTTCATTAAACACTATTGGGAAACTCTTGCCTTCAGCAAACGGGCTACTAATGTGTCGAGTGACACGATAAGCAATGCACCCATCTTCACGTAAGGTGTTAGGTTCCAAAGATTGTAAAACCTTGAACAAGGCTTGTTCTTGTCCAGGTTTGGGTAAAAACTGTGCGATACAATACACTTTCTTTGACATACATTTCCTTAGCTTCGATTCAACGCGGATTTCAGTAGCCCCAATCCGGCCAGAGCAAACATACCGGCTGCGGCTCGCTCTACCCACTGACGACATTTCTGGTAAATTCCCATGATTCCTTTTACGGAAAACACCAGTGAATACATGATGTTAACAAGGTAACCCACCAACATACAGGTCAACAAAGCCAATATTAACGACATCACATCATTATGACCTTGCATCCCCATAGACAACGCCGCCATCCAAGCCACCACAGTCTTTGGGTTTGACGAATTTAAAATAAAGCCGCGCATAAACCACTTCCCATAGCTACTGGCTTGAATTTGCAGCATGCTTTGTTGCTCTTCTACATGCAAAGAGGCTTTGAAAGACACATAAGCCAAGCGTAATAAATACAAGCCCCCGAGAACTTTAAGTACCATGAGTAGGTAAACGGAACTTTGCAGCACTGCCCCCATACCACTCACCGCAACCACACCCCATAGAAACATGCCAGAAGACAAACCAAAGCCATACACCAAAGCCACTTTACGCCCTTTGCTCATGGCGACAGTAGCATTAGAAAGGGTTGCTGGGCCCGGTGAAACCGCCACCACAAAAAAAGCAAAACCTATTGTTAATAGGGACAAGGCATCTATCATTGGATTCTCCTTAACTATTGATAAAAGGTATCAATAAACCCTATTAATACATAGTTTTCTTTATTTGCTTAGGATATTCTTTGTCAAACTCTTCCACACTGAATTCTACATTGTGCATATCCGCAAAAACCTTCGCCATTTCACCAACAGTGGGCAGCTCCGAACGCTCAATATGATTTTCCGATTGCCACAGACCTGAGCGCACAATCGCCTTCTGACATTGATAAAAAGCTTTTTCTACCTGTATGGAAATAACCGCACTCGCTGCTTTCCCCTGCATGGCAAAAGACTCACACAAGGCCTGATCCACTAGAATCTCAGCGGTGCCACTGACCCGAATGGTTTCCCCCACATTCGGCACCAGAAAAATCAATCCGACTTTGGGGTTGTTAATGATGTTATGAAGGGAATCAAGGCGGTTGTTACCAAGTCGATCCGGTATTTGAATACAGTCTTGGTTCACGACACGCACAAAACCCGCCGGATCACCGCGCGGTGAGCAATCCAAGCCCTTTTCCCCATAAGTCGCCAAGATCATAAAAGGGGATTTCTCAATAAAAGCACGATAATGCTCATTAATGTAGGTGATTTCTTTGCGTAGAGTCCTTTCTTTAGGTTTACCATAATGCGCTTCCAAAGCGTCAATCGACTCAATTTTCTGCATCAGCTCCCTCCTCACTTACTATCAAAGTTAATTGACTAAGACAGCATCCATCGCACGGCATTTTGCGCATGAATATTCGTCGTATCGTAAAGAGGTACTTTGGTGTCCGTCTGCTTCACCAAAAGAGCAATTTCAGTACAGCCCAAAATCACAGCTTGCGCCCCTTTTTGATGTAAATCTTCAATAATATCAATGTACTGCTGACGAGACTCTGGATTGATTTCACCACGGCACAATTCATCATAGATGACATTATGAACAATGTCTTGCTGAGATTTATTCGGCACCATAACTTGCATGGCAAATCGATCAAGCAAACGCGCTTTGTAAAAGTCTTGTTCCATGGTAAAACGCGTTCCCAATAAACCGACTTTGGTAACGCCATCCGCTTGCAAAACTTGACCAGTCGCATCGGCGATATGTAAGACAGGAATATTAATAGCAGACTGAATTTGCTCCGCTACCTTGTGCATTGTGTTGGTACAAATCAGCAAAGCATCGGCTCCAGACGCCTCTACCGAACGGCCTGCTTGGCTTAAAATATCCGCTGTTGCCTGCCAATTACCCGCATGCTGTAATTGCTCAATCTCTGCAAAATCGACACTGACCATATTGATTTTCGCTGAATGCAAACCACCTAAAGTGTCCTTAACGCCCCGATTTAGAGCAGTGTAATAACTGACGGTAGATTCCCAGCTCATGCCACCCAGTAAACCAATTGTTTTCACCACCACACTCCTATTGTCCGTTATAGCCAGTTAAAAATTCATTTACGCCTATAAAAAAACCACTAACCACAATCCCACTATGGCGATTCTAATCATCAATCAGTAACACTATTCCCATTGATTAAGACTGCCCTAAATAACCAAGTTTGATAATCTATCCAATTGTGTGGTTTTTCTCAATGTACAAGATTATTTGAAAAGGCATACAGGCCGCTGTTTTCGTTTACTCAATGCCCGGCAACAATATACCGAAATAAAAAAATCAATTGGGTATAACATCATTAAATAGGGTCATAAATAGGTGTTACCCTTTTTACAACGCGCGGATTTTGGATCAAAAAAAACCTGCCGCTTCCATCACTCTATTCCTTTTCATCCCGGCTCTCTTATCACACAAATTAAGATGAAAAAATTACCGTCACACACATTGAATAACTTCTTCAAAAAGTGTTGTAACACATTGATAAAAATAACTTAACAGTAGAAATGTAACTGTCATTATACATTATGTAAAAAGCACAAAAGTAAACAAAACCACCACATAAGATTGCTGAAATATGTGTCACTATCTAATCTCAATGAAGGTGCTGGTACTTCGATGAACGGCTCATTACTTTGAAAGGAGCGAAATATGATTTCAATAACATACATCAGTAAAGCTGAGAAAGTGTTTTCGGATTCAGAACTTCAATTAATGTTAGAAGGCTTTATTGAGAAAAACCGATTGAATAATATTTCGGGGGTTCTTTTATATAATGGTGCAGGAACTTTTATTCAAATCATTGAAGGCGAAGAAGATTCGGTTCTAGCCATTTATGAAAAAATTAAAAAGGACAAAAGACATTCCAATATTGTTTGCCTAAGAAAAGTTAATATTGCTCAAAGAAGCTTTAAACAATGGCGAATGGGATTCCGAAACCTGAAAAACAACAGTATTAAAAAAGACATTACCACCTCCTTCTTAGAGGATGAGAATTTAGAGCATTTTGTTTCAAATGATACGGACTTTGCCCTAAAAATGTTGACCAACTTTAGAAATAAAGTACAAGAACTTGTTTTTTAAACAAGCTCCAAGCCACAGGAGAAGTGTATGTTATCTAATTTAAAAATTTCTCATAAGTTTATTCTTATGAGTGCCATTCAGATTTTACTAATCATTGTGCTTGGTTGGTTTTCAATTATTCAAATGAACAAAATTGGTAATGAAATTAAAGAAATCGCTCACGATCATTTACCCCTTAACAATACCTTAACCTTAATCACTGAACATCAATTACAACAAGCCATTGCCTTTGAAAAAGTCGTTTCTCATGCCCTATTAGATAAAGTAGAAGGAAAAGGCCTTTCTGCTGAATCAGAATCCTTAATTAATAACCTAAACAAAAAAATCAAGCTCTTGCATGATGAAATTCTTGATGCTGAAGCCACCATCGTTCGCTTAAAAGATGAAGTACATTCTGCGGAAGCGAAAGAAGAATACGAACATGTCCTAACGGAATACAAACTGGTAGAAGAAGAATTTTTTGCAGTGGAAAATATGATACTGCTTTTCCTCGATCAAACCCTTAACGATGGCATAGAAAAAACCCTAGACACCATTGTCAATATTGAAAAAGCCAATAAAAAATTAGACGATCATCTAGTTGCCGTATTAAATGAAGTACAAGAATTTTCTCTCAACTCTGCAAAAACCGCCTACCAAGATGAGCAAAATGCCATTAAGGTGATTGCGCTTGTACTCTGTATCGCATTAGCCTTAGCCATTATTGTGCCCATCATTATTGGTCGTTCTGTGATTAAACCTCTCAAAAACCTCATCTTAAGCCTTGAAGATCTGGCTTCCGGTGAAGGAGACCTAACCAAGAGACTGTCGATTACCAGTAAAGATGAGTTAGGGCGCGTTTCCAGAAGGTTCGACACCTTTATTTGCAAATTACACAAAATAATCATTAATGTGGCGAAATCCACTTCCTCTTTAAATCAGAGTTCAGAATCCGCCATTGAAGTGGTGCAAAATACCTTGGACAATGTTGAGAATCAAAAACTGGAAACCGAATTAGTCGCCAGTTCTGTTGAACAAATGAGTATGGCCACGGCAGAAGTCGCGCAAAGCACCATGAACGCTTCAGAAATTGCCAACAAGGTGCGAGGTTTAGTATCAAAAGGAAAAACCGCCGCGTTAGAAAATCAACGCATTACCTCAAAACTGTCAGAAGACGTGCAACTTACTTCGGATAGCATTCGCGATCTGGTAAAAGAGACGGACAACATTGGTTCTGTCTTAGATACCATTCAAGGAATCGCGGAACAAACCAACTTATTGGCGTTAAATGCCGCCATAGAGGCAGCAAGAGCGGGCGAATCTGGTCGTGGTTTTGCCGTCGTTGCAGACGAAGTAAGATCCCTAGCACAACGCACTCAGACCTCAACTGTGGATATTCAAAACTTGGTCGAAAGTTTGCAAAATGGCGCCGAAATTGCCATGGAGAAAATGAACAAGGGCGTTAAGGCCACTGAGGAATGTTTACAAATTGGCAAGGAAACCGCTGAACACTTCGACAACGCCGTATTATCCGTGAACGAAATCGCAGATTTAAACACACAAATTGCCGCCGCTGCCGAAGAACAGTCTACCGTGGCAGCCCAAATTCAAAGTAATGTTGAAAACATAAAAAACATCTCTCAAGACACCACTCAAAATGCCAACAAGGTATCTGAAGCCAACGATAACATTGCGAAAAACGTGATTCATTTAAACTCGGATTTAAACCAGTTTAAAATCTAATGAGTCATATCTTCCAACATAAATGAGGTATCGACCTTACCTCAATGAACTGAGTAAAAAGGCCTTAAAAAAGCCTTTTTACTCACCACTTTCATCAAAGAGAATTTCACTTTTCATGCTTTAAATAGCCTCTTTTCTAAACACTTAACCATCAAAGAGAATTTCACTTTTCATGCTTTAAATAGCCTCTTTTCTAAACACTTAACCATCAAAGAAAATTTCACTTTTCATGCTTTACATAGCCTCTTTTCTAGAACACTTAACCATCAAAGATAATTTCACTTTTCATGCTTTACATAGCCTCTTTTCTAGATCACTTAACAGCTGATTCAACTCAGGGATTTCTTCACCTCAACTCACCGCTAAACCGAATCAATATGATGATGAAGCAAGTAGGTCTTAAGGCTAATTTTTCTTTCAGTTCACGTCTAGAAAATCTGAAAAGTGAAAAATCATATCCCAATTTCACCCAATTTTTTTTCTTTAAAGATCATATAAAATAAAAACAATCAATAAAAATCAAAAGCTTGCATAAATTACTTATATTGAATATAAGGCCAACTCAAAAAAGACAAATTAAGAAAAAATTAAGCACAAAATGTGCATTTTTGATGTTGTTTTAAAATTTACCCTTGCTTATGATCAATAGGGAAATTCATGAAATTTCCACATCCCAATAAAAAAAATAATAGGTTTTATCATTATGAAAAAAAGCACTTTGTATACAGCCGTCTTCAGTAGTCTACTTTCTGCTGGCGTGGTGGCTTCTCCTTCATTTGATGCTAACTTTGAGATCAATACGGATATGATTGACAAAGACATAGGTGATACCACCTATTTAGAATCCGGCCGAGTCGAATTCAGTACGCTAGGAAAGCATACTTCCGGTGATAACTTCGTTGAAGGAAAAGGCACCATCGAAATAAAAGTAAACGGAACCTCTACTGTCGCTGATGCCTATTTAAAAGTGGGCAATTCCAAATGGGACATCCAGCTGGGCCGTTTTGAAGCCATCAATCTTTTCCCCAAAGGTAAAGACGTTATCGTCGAAAATGCCGGCGGTGTCACTGTCTATGAAGCGAATAAAGCCCGAGGTCGCACTAGCGATAATGGCGGTCAAATCGCTCTGCATTTCAACCCAAGCGATTCGGTTCACTTCGAATTGGGCACCATCTATGGCGCAGGTGACTCAGATAATGACACTGGCGACAACACCACCAGCATTGCTGGCATACGTCCAATTGTCCAATTCAAAGCAGGCTCCGCGACCATTACAGCCGGTTACGAAAGTTTGGACTACGACCTGACCAGTGGCAGTGCTGTCAGTCAGTCTGGATTCTCTTTGGGGGCTAATTTTGATGTCTCTGGGGCGAATATCAATATCGCCGTTACGCAAATGGAAGACGACGAAACTGATGAAGAAGTCAGCTCGGTTGTTGCCAATATGACGTACAACAATTTTGGCTTAGGCGTAATCTCTTCTTCGGTTGATGATGCCAGTACAGATCCGTCCGTCACCACAATATATACTGCTTACACCCTTCCGGTGTTTGACATAGACAATGCCTCTATGACATTGGCTGCTTCCTATTCAACCGCAGATGATGTTGCGGCTGATGTAAACGATACGGTTATGGCAACCCGAGTTCGTTTCAATTATACCTTCTAGCAATAGAAACCTAAGAACAACGCCCTTTATCATCCCCTTTTAAAGTGCGTTGTTCTTTCCCTCGCGATAGGCTTTTACAACTGAGCAAGTAAAGTCTTTTATTTCTCGCCAATAGGTTACTCGCCAATATGCCAACCGTTGGTAATAGGGTAACGACGATCACGACCAAAACCTCGCGCGGTGACACGCACCCCAGTCGGCGCTTGGCGACGCTTGTATTCATTCACATCCACCAAACGCAACACACGATACACGGTATCACGGTCAAATTTCTGCGTGGCCAAGATGGCTTCCGCACTCATATCTTGTTCAATGTAGCTATGTAGAATCTGATCCAAAATGTCGTAGCTGGGTAGTGAATCTTCGTCTTTCTGATCGGGTGCGAGTTCAGCAGAGGGCGGACGTGTAATCACCCGTTCCGGTATCACATATCCCAAGCTATTACGATAACGACACAGCTTAAACACCAAGGTTTTAAAAACATCTTTTAAGACCGAATAGCCCCCCACCATATCGCCATACAAGGTCGCATAGCCCACCGCCATTTCACTCTTGTTCCCTGTGGTCAGCACCATATAACCTTTCTTATTAGAAATCGCCATCAGGGTGACACCGCGGGTACGCGCTTGCAGGTTTTCTTCTGTGGTATCTTTGCCATAGCCTTCAAATTCTGGCGCCAACACCTGATTAAAAGCGGAAACCATGGATTCGATCGGCAGAACACTGTATTTGACTCCCAACAAGTTGGCTTCTTCTTCGGCGTCTTCAAGACTGATAGACGAAGTGTAGGTGTATGGCATCATGACAGCTTGCACACGATCTGCACCAATGGCGTCCACAGCAACGGCTAGGGATAAAGCAGAATCAATACCACCACTTAATCCCAACACAATGCCTTTAAAACGATTCTTCTCTATATAATCACGCAGCCCAAGTACCATCGCCTGATAAACGCTGGCTTCCACATCCAATAGCGGGGCAATGGCACCAGCAACGGGAGACACCTTATGAGCCTGGCTGTCATCCACAATGAAATCAGCACAATATAAGCCGGCTTCAAACCAAGGTGCCTGAAGCACTTTTTCTCCTTTGGCATTGACCACAAAGGAGCCACCTTCATAAACCAATTCATCCTGAGCGCCCATGTAATTCACATACATAATAGGTAAGCTGGTTTCCGTGGCACGCTTATGCAATAAGGTTTCACGCTCGCCCATTTTTTCGATGTGGTAAGGCGAGGCATTCAAGTTCAAAATCAACTCCGCACCAGCGGCTTTGGCTTGTGCAATGGGTTCTGGATGCCAAATGTCTTCACAGATGCTTAACCCCACCTGAACCCCTTTGATGTTCACAATCCCTGGGTTTTGACCTTCACTGAAGTAACGTTTGTCATCAAATACTAAGAAGTTCGGTAGTTTCTGCTTAGCGTACTCTACCAACAATTTGCCCTGATAAATGACTCCGGCGCAGTTGCATAACTCACCATCAATACGACGTGGGTAACCAATGACCAAATAGATGTCTTTCACTTGCTGAAGAATCGTATCTAACGCCGCTTCAATACGAGTTTCCAAGCTAGGACGAAGCAATAAATCCTCTGGCGGATAGCCAGTCAAGGTCAATTCGGGAAAAACCACCACATCTGCTTTTTCCTCATCACGAGCTTGTATTGCCGTGGCGATAACGGATTGGGTGTTTTTGGTGATATCGCCGACCAACATATCCAGTTGGGCCATTGCAATTCTTAATGTCATACCGTTGCTATCTCATCAACTCTGTTAGAATATGCCGTATATTGTCTGGAATTAGCTAACTTAGGTAAAGTGTATGATCGTACGTTTAATCGTTTTTATCACGATTTTCTTCATTGGTTGGTGGTTATATCGCCAATTTGTTGTTTTTAAAGGTCAGAAGACCACATCCAATACTAAAAAGACCAAACAAAAAGGCACTCAAGCTGAACAAGAAAACATGGTGCGTTGCTTGCAATGCAAAACCTATGTACCACTTTCTCATGCCATTCACGATGAACAAGCACGTCCATTTTGTAGCGCCGAGCATTTAAAAGAGTTCAATCAGACGAACTGACCCAAGCCTGACTGTGTAAACGCCTTTCGTGCCACCACCAACAATAATACTCTTGTCGATTGATGGTTGCGCAAAGCCGATGATAAATGCCTTTATCGGCGCTTTGATAAGAGTGCCATTGGTAAGTGATGACTTGACCACCTTGCTCATACTGAATTGGTGTGCCTTGCCATTGCGTATCAGCTAAGGCACAAAACCCCTGACACAAAGAGGGCTCGGCTTGACTAAATTGAACCTGACTCACTTTGGCCTGCATAAAACGCCGCCAAATGGAGTCGGGACTGGCCTGCGCCTGCAGTTCACCGCGCCATTGATAGTCTGACAACAGTTGCGTTTGTGCCGCTGCTGATAAGCCTGCGATAATCAGTAACAAAGTCAAAATAGGCACACCTAACCATCCGGCTTGCAATCTGGTTGTCATATCAAAACCCTTGCAAATCGATAATCTGATTGGTCACTTGCTGACATGGCGGACGATATTGCCAAGTCTGTCCACGCATGGAGACATATTCTTGCGGTGCGCTGTCTTCTGCTTGCCATTGACAGTCTTCAACACGATATTGGTATTCCACCCACAATGCTCGCACGGATGCCATAGAATACTCGCCATATTCGGTATTCAGACTGTCCACCAAGCTATCTTGTTGCGTGTCGAGCAAGGGAAAAATGGACAAACGCTCAATGCCACTCCACAACTCTAAGGCACTACCGGTTTCCGCTGGCGTGCGCCACAAAGCGGTGTTACCCGCTTTGCCTTCGGCCAAATACCAATAAAACCTATCTTGACTGGCAATCACGCCGGACTCACCGAGTAATTGATTATCGGCAAAGCTCAAGCTTGCTTGATCTCCGGACACAGAGACCACTTGCCCCTTGGTAATGCCTTCACAACTGGCAAACTCTATCGCATCCCCTGCTTTCCAGTGACAATCCACAGCTATCTTGATGGGATTATTGGTCACTTTTGTGGACACTCGACACAAGCCC
This sequence comes from Marinomonas sp. THO17, assembly GCF_040436405.1. Taxonomy (NCBI): domain Bacteria; kingdom Pseudomonadati; phylum Pseudomonadota; class Gammaproteobacteria; order Oceanospirillales; family Oceanospirillaceae; genus Marinomonas; species Marinomonas sp. THO17. Next base: position 1,228,726 of record NZ_AP031575.1, read on the forward strand.
ACATCCGTCGCCAATAAGCCATCACTCCCTGCCGCTAAATTTTTATTGGCCAATCTTTGAGGTGGATGTTGCGCCTGGGTAATGGTTAGCAAAGCCTCTGTGCTGGGAACACAATGGGCCGGTTTTAAACGTGACCATTGTGAACGCAAATGCGCATCGATGGCCGACTTGAGTGCCAAGCTTTGTTGATAGGCTTGACGCTGTATATGACCTAATCGCATGTCTCGAAGACTGTTCAAAATCAACGGCAACATGAGACTTAAGAGCAAGCAAGCCACCAACAATTCAAGCATAATCCCAGCCGCTTGACGCCGTTTTGCTAAGGGCATCACTCTGTCTCCTTTACAGGCGCCACTCCCCTTTGCAAACTGGCTTTAAACCAAGCTCGCATGTTCTGTTCACGGCACTCTAAACATTTGGGGTAATCCTGTTGTTTAGCAGACAATATGCTTTCCATTAAGGAGACATAATCTTCCCCCGTGAGTTGTTGCATAATCTGTGCTTTTTGCACATTTTCCCACTGCGCTCGCTGTGCCTTTGACAAATTCAAGTTTGACCAGCTGTGTTGGGTTTGTTGCATCATTAGCCAACTCACCAAAGCAATCACCAATAAGCACAAGGTCAGTTCCAATAGAATCCAACCCGCTTGCTTGTTGAAGTATTCTCCTTTGCAAGGACTCATAAGCAATCTCCCTCTGAGCGGCGAGATTTCAAATGACTCAGATAAAAACGACCACTCTGATTCAGCACCACATCCATTTGCCACTTGCCCAGACAAAACACAAAGGTGCCATTTTGATAACCTGATAGGCCATTAGCTTGATATTCAATTTGCTTCTTCTGTGCTGGAAAGCCTCGCCAATGTAGACTTAAGGCTTCAATAAACACCTCGTTGAGCACGTCATAATCCGTATTATTATGTGTTTGATACAAACGAAAACCGCGTGACCACTCTCCAGAACAAGCCATACCACCACACACAAAACTGCTGTGGCCGCTGACCACCGCCAGCTCACGAGCTCGAGTCAAAGCCGACGCCAAACGCGCGACTTGTGCTTTTAAATTCTGCTGATCTTGTTGCTGCTGATTAAGGAAGAGAATATTGGACATGCCAAAGTGCGCGAGCAGACTGAAAATGGCCATAACGCACAATAGCTCAAATAAGGTAAAGCCCCATTGCTGATTCATAGAACACCTCCTTGTTCTATCCGATCATTCATGCTTCCACCAAGCTTTATCGTACCAACTTTGCCAGCCCAACTTTTCACAACAAAGCTTTTAGACAGGTCACCCCTTGTCGGCGTGACAAACTTACTTGGTGCTAAGAGCTTCCTGCTCTTAGCAATCTATCCTAACGCAAGCTTATGGTGAGGCAAACCACTTATTGAGATGATTGGCAATTTGCCGTGGTTTTTGAAAAGGCAAAGAGTGATCACAGGCACTCATTACCTTATGTTGCCAAGCTTCATTTCGCTGGCTCAACAATTCATAATGTTCCCGTAACCCCTGATGGCTCAGTTCACCGGAAAACAAAAACACCTCTGGCGCGACATCGATTAAGCCTTGTCGAAGATGAGGTTGCTCGGCTGCCTGTTCCACAAAGTCTGTCACCGCATCGAGGGCATAAGCAAACCCAAAAGGCCGATGAGCCAAACGCGATTGGGTCGTCGCTTCCGCCACGGGATGCTTGCGACGATTCGGCGATACCCCATCCATAAAATGCGCAACGCCTAGCTCAACATCACCGGTTTCGCGAATCAAATGCGACGCATGACGATATTTCTGACGCACCTCTTTTAACTGGGCTAAGTCTTCTCTTTCCAATGACGCTGGTTCTAACAAAGCCATTTTCAACGCCGCATGGCCTGCTTGCTGACGCTGATGATTGAGCTGCAGCGCAACTAAGCCTCCCAAGGAATACGCCACCAAATCAAAAGACTGCCAGTCTAAATGAAGCAATAAGGCCGCCACATCATCACTCAATTGCGTAATCTTCAGCGGCGCTTCTGTGCCGTGATGATGGAACGACTCTCCCATGCCAACAAGGTCTGGCACCAGCATCCAACGCCATTGTGTGAGATAAGGCAACATGGGAGAAAAAGTGATTTCCCCGGCAACGCCTGCGCCGTGCAACAATAAGCAACAAGCATCCCCCTTGGCGTCAGGGTTTTCATAAAGACGGTAAGCTAAACGAGCATGGGGCAAAGTAAGAAAAAAAACGTCAGACACTTGTAATTAACCTGTGAGGACCCTTATTAAAAGAATACAATATCGCCATTCAGTAGGCGGTAACATAGTACTAGGTAATGATACACAATGTCAGAAATCAATCGGGTAAATCTTTCTTATCAATCCAATTTACTGGCTTTTTACTCAGCCATAAGAGAGTTACCCTACAAAGCCTTGCTCGATAGCAACCACGAACACTTCCGTGATACCCAATTCGATATTTTGGTGGCCAATCCATTAGCGCGTATTCACGGGAAGCAGCACCAAGAGAAGGCTACGGCCATTGAATGGTTGACAACCCCCTTGTATGACATCGCAGAAAAAGCTAACCCAATGAAGCTTTTGGACAAGTTAATGACTCACATCTGTCAGGAAGAGTGGGCAAAAAACGCACCAAAAGACTTACCCTTTACCGGTGGATTATTGGGCTACTATGGTTACGAAAGCGGCCATTTTGTTGAGCGACTGCCTGACACTGTTCAACATGACATTGCCTTGGACACCTTGCATATTGGTCTATATGGCTGGGCTGTTATCACCGACCATCAAGCCAAAACCACCCAATTGGTTTACACACCTTGGTGTCAGGAAGAAGAAATCCGCTCACTGATTAATCGCTTTACCAGGGCCAATGATGATGTATTGGTGCATCATGATTTGTTAGAAAAAAAGCCTTTTACCCTGACATCAAGCTTTCAATCCAACATGAGTCAGCAAGAATACGCGGATAAATTTGCACAGGTACAAGCCTATATTCAGGCGGGCGATTGCTACCAGGTCAATCTCGCTCAGCGCTTTAGCGCCTCCTATGAGGGGGATACCTTTACCGCTTATCAAGCCTTGCGCACTGTTTGTCCAACGCCTTTCTCGGCGTATTTGGAATTACATGAACACGCCTCTATTTTGAGCCATTCTCCTGAACGCTTTCTGTTGTGCGACCAAGGCCGAGTGGAGTCCAAACCCATTAAGGGCACCATGGCCCGAGGCAACACAGCCATTGAAGATAAAGCCAACGCAGAAGCTTTATTGGCGTCCGAAAAGGACAGAGCGGAAAATCTCATGATAGTGGATTTGTTGCGTAATGATATGGGTCGTACCTGTTTAACAGGCAGCATCAAGGTGCCTAAGCTGTTTGCCTTGGAGACCTATGCCAATGTGCATCATCTGGTGTCCACAGTGGAAGGTCGCATCGACAAAGCAGAACAAGGTATTCGCGTGTTTCAACAAAGTTTCCCCGGCGGTTCCATTACGGGTGCACCAAAAATTCGCGCCATGGAAATCATCGACGAGTTAGAACCCCATCAGCGTTCTGCCTATTGTGGCTCCATTGTTTACTTTAGCAGCAATGGACAAATGGACTCCAGCATCACCATTCGTACCTTGGTTGCCGATCAGGGCAAACTGCATTGCTGGGCCGGTGGCGGCTTAGTCGCCGATTCAAAATGTGAGGAAGAGTATCAGGAAACCTTTACCAAAGTAGGTAAATTAACTCATACTCTAGAACAAGATTTTATGAAGTAGGTCTTTTCATGTCAGACATAGAGCAGTTTTTGAATGCTCCACCTATTGACCTTGGTTTAGATGATATTCGTGCAGCATTAGACAAAGAACCTTATCGCCAAAGTATTCACAATCCAGATGAGGAAATGTTCCCAGCCGGTTACCAACTGGATTATCGCTCGGCCGCCGTGCTAATTCCTATCTGGCAAGAACCTAGGGATGGCGAACTGTATGTCTTACTCACCCAACGCGCATTGCACATGCGTAACCACCCTGGTCAAATCGCCTTTCCCGGTGGCAAACATGATCCCGATGACGCCAGTATTCAATACACAGCATTGAGGGAAACCTTAGAGGAAGTCGGCTTAGCACCTGATTGCTTTGATCTCTTAGGCGAACTTGGCGAGTACTGCACCTTATCAGGCTTCTGCATCAAACCCATTGTGGCCGAAATGACCCGCAAAAGTGAACTCAGTTTGTGTGAAGAAGAAGTGAAATCCGTTCATTGGGTGCCCTTGCGTCACTTGCTAACGCCACAAAACTATCAGTTCAAACAACGTAAACTCGATTCCGTGTCCCGAGGGTATTTTGAGATTTATTATGGCGACATTCGAATCTGGGGAGTCACCGCTGGCATCTTATATGGGCTTTATCAAACCCTTGCAAGACACGCTTCGACCTAACAGACTTGAGGGCTATGAGCAATGGCTTGCCAAGAGCTCATGAAATCTTGATAACAGCCTTCTAATTCATCAATGTGCTTTAGTAACACCTCACCCGCTGGCGTCAACTCAATACTGCGCCCATGACGAATCAATAAGGATTCTCCCAACTCCTTTTCCAATTTTTGTATGTGCTGACTGATCGCAGGTTGCGTCAGACCCAATTGCTTAGCTGTGCGAGTAAAACTGCCCGTTTCCACTAAGGCTTTGTATGTCATTAAGTGTTGAGTATTTAGCATAACGATTCCTTATAATAAGTGACATTATGCCTAAGGCATTTTCACGGAACATTGACCTAAATCGTGTTTTGATGAAAGATTGGTGTTTATTTACCTTGATTGATGACACTTATGACAGTTGCAAACGATGCTTTTCTGCCTTGGTACGAACGACAATCCGGCCAACACACAGCTCGCGACAATGATTATCGAACCCCTTATCAAAGAGACAGAGCGCGCATCATTCACAGTGCCGCTTTTCGCCGCCTGCAATCCAAAACCCAAATATTAGCAATACGTCAAAACGACTACAGCCGCACCCGCCTTACCCATTCATTGGAAGTGGCACAAATCGGCAGCGGCATAGTGCATCATCTCAAATTCAGTTCCGCCAAAACAGCGGAATTCCAACCTTGGTTGGCCGACGACGCGCTCATTGAAACCGTGTGTCTGAGTCACGATATTGGTCACCCGCCTTTTGGTCATGGGGGCGAAATCGCCCTCAATTATATGATGTTGGATAAGGGGGGGTTTGAGGGCAATGCCCAATCATTGCGTATTCTGGGCAAACGCGGCTCCTATTCAGAAAGTTTTGGCATGGATGTGACGCGCAGAGCGTTACTCGGCATTTTGAAATACCCAGTACAACACAATCAGGTAGTAGGACAATACCCATCAAAACCCAATAACTTTCGCCAGTTCAAAGCGGCCCAATGGGCGCCACCCAAATGCGTTTATGAAGACGAACAAGCGTTACTGAATTGGATCATTGAGCCATTTAAGCAAGCGGATAAAGAAGCCTTACAAAAGGTTCAGCGCAGCACGCCTGAAGCCCATGGCAAAGTCGCCCATGCCAGTTTTGACACCAGCATCATGGATTTAGCAGACGACATTGCCTATGGCGTCCACGACCTAGAAGATGCCATTGTGCTTGGCATGGTCACCAAAGACATGTGGCAAGAACATTTGGAGCCAAAACTTTCTGCGTTAGCCTCGCCTTTCTTAAAAGACAATCTTACAAGCCTGCGCACTCAATTGTTTAGTCGCCAAAGTCATTTACGCAAAGAAGCCATTGGCAATTTGGTTAGCTGGTTTATTACCTCTTGTCAGGTAGTGGAAAACACCCAGTTCGATCATCCTCTGTTACGTTACCAAGTGGGTTTACCAGAAGGGCAGCGACAAGCCTTGGCTTTGCTCAAGCAATTTGAAATGCAACACATCATCCAGCGTCCAGAAGTACAAATGCTGGTCTATAAAGGCCAACAAATGTTATTGGAGATGTTCGAAGCTTATAGTGCGGATCCTGCCAGACTCTTGCCCCAAGAAATTGCTCGCGAATGGCAAAGAAGTTGCGATCAAGGTAACAATGGCCTGCGCATCATCTGTGACTACATGGCGTCTATGACAGACGACTACGCCAGCCGAATGTACAACAAGCTTTTCGTACCCAGTTTAGGCTCAGTTTTTGAACCTATGTAAATGCCTTATCCAAAGTGGGCGCTTTACAGTTGCTCACTTTGAAACATCATGATGCCAACCAAGCTTCAGCGTCCGCCTTTTCGTCTAATGAGAAGGCTTTGATGTCCAAGCCTGGAATCAACAGACCTTCTATTTCACTGACCTTTTGTAGCCACTTTTCATCGGTCAATACCGCCGCTTTGCGGAACTTACCAATCAGGCTAAATAAAGTCGGTAATTTGGATAATTTAACGGCAATAGCACTGAATGAAGGCATATGAAAAGCGGCGATTTCATACAACATAGTGCCCTTTTCAATGCCCTGTGCCAGCAAAATAAACTCATTCAGCGCCACCTCCATTTGCAATGAATCCAACTGACCATCAAACTCAATATACAAATGGTTTTCTCCCTGCTTTTCGACATGGAACATGGCTTTCTCCTTTGGCGGCAATAGGCTTCCAAATAGGCTTTAAAGGTAAAGTTAGACCTTTTCTATCAAGCTGTCAGTTTTTTACAAGACATAGCTGACGTCATTCGCTAAGCTGGACAGAAATAACCATTGGTATGACCATTTCAAGCAACCAGCTTAACGCAATCGTAACCTCATGGATAAAGTACAGCATTTCACTTCTGCTGACCCAAGTGTGAGCTTAATCAGTGGACATTATCAGTCCTTTGAATTTGATCGGCATTATCATCTTGACTACCACTTTGGGCTCATTATGGAAGGTCAACAAGCTTTTGCCTCTCAAGGCGAACGTCAGCGTGTTGGCCCTGGCGACATTGTGATCATGCCGCCAGATGTATTGCATGACGGCCATGCGGTAGCGTCTTCTGGTTATAAGACACAGGTGTTTTCGGTGGAACCAGATTGGTTTAACCTATTGGATATTCACCAATCTCTCGGACAAAACCTGACCTTTAGCCAAAAGGTCATTCAAGATCCAGTGGTGTTTCAATCCCTCTCCCAATCCTATATGGCCTTGTGCGATAAAACCCTGAGCCAACTGGCCCGAGACTGTTTACCTTATGAGGGCTTCTCACCCTTGATTGAGCGATACGGACAACACCGTTGCCTGACGCCAAGCTTCTCTTTAGGAAAAAGCGATTTGCAACGCTTACGTGAGTTTTTACTGGCCCATTTAGCTGAGCCCGTTTCTTTGCAACAGCTGGCGGACTTATGTGACCTCAGTCCCAGTCAGTTTCAACGTCATTTTAAAGCCAAAGTCGGTATGACGCCCTACGCTTGGTTTACTCGCTTACGACTTGAGCAGGCCATGAAGTTACTTAAGGCCAAAATAGCGGGCACAGATGTCGCGCAACAAGTGGGCTTTTACGATCAGGCCCATTTCAGTAAAGCCTTTAAACACAGCTTTGGTGTATCACCATCCGAAATTCGCTAAGCGTCATTATTTTACAAGCCTAGAATAAAGGGATTGGTAATAATCATCACCTTTAGGAACAAAGGGTGATTAACAGAATGAACGAAATATCCGTCTTATTTACCTTGGCATTAGTGCATTTTGTGGCACTGATCAGTCCAGGGCCAGACTTTGCTTTAGTGGTACAAAACGCCTCTCGATATGGCCGCCAAACAGGCTTCTACATTGCCCTTGGCTTATCTCTTGGCATTTTAATCCACGCGGTGCTTAGCATCACAGGCATCAGCTTATTGGTTCACCAACAACCTATTTTATTCCGTCTATTACAATGCTTAGGGGCGGGCTACCTTTTGTATTTAGGGGTTGGCGCGTTAATCAGCTGCTATCGACATTGGCAGCACCAGACCAGCTTAACACACTCACAAGACAAGGCCTTATTAAGTCAAAAGCAACAGGCTTTTTCGAAAGGCTTGCTAACGAATTTATTTAATCCCAAAGCCTTGGTTTTTTTCATCAGCCTCATGTCCAGCCTGATACCCGCCAGCATGTCATGGGCAGGGAAAGGCTCAGCTTTACTCATTATATGGGGATTGTCTCTTGCTTGGTTCAGTGCCTTGGCTTGGTTACTGACCAAAGCCAGCAGCCAAGCTTTGCTAGCGCGCCTCAGTCGTTATATCGACCTAGTGTGTGGCGTGCTGTTTTGCCTACTCGGAGCTGGCATTTTGTGGCGTGTGTTATTTGCCTAACCAAATGCCTTAAGAAAGTGACTTAATAAAGCGGCCTAGCCCTAAGGAAGTGACTTAAGCAAGCGGCCTAAGAAAGTGGCTTAATAAAGCGGCCTAGCAAAATGACTTAAGAAAGTGGCTTAAGCCAGCAGCTTATTGTTCAGCCGCCCAATTCTTTGATTCAGTTATTACTTTTTTAAACTCGGGCCAATTTAACAGGCTTTGTTGATACTCACCGGCACGGCCTTCAAGCACTACTCCATAGTCATTTAAGCGGTACGCCATTAAGGCATAAAAGGCATCGACGGCACCGGGCATGTCAAACATAAAGGGTAAGCTCGCCTGAGAAAAAATTGCCTGCAAACGCGCAATGTCTTTCCTAATGGCCGGATTATCTTGATCTGCATTTACCACCTCATCAAACGCAAAAGGGCAAAGCTCTCGTATCGTCATAAAGCCTGAATGCAGCTCAGCACACAAACTTCTCGCCATGGCTCTCTCGGTCGACTGAGCAGGATATAAAGCGCCATCTGACACTTCATTGAGGAATTCAACAATGGCTAATGAGTCATGAATGGTCACCTGATCCGTTACCAATACGGGCACCAAGTGAGAAGGTGAATACTGCGCAAGCTTAATTTCATAGCCTGGCTCACCTAACGGTACAACCACCAAGTCCAATTCTATTTCAGCAATACGACTGCATAACCAGGCTCGCATAGACCAAGTTGATAAATTCCCAACCACTAACTGCATAGACCTTACTCCCTATTCCTTGCTTTCATCATCCGCCATTTTGCACGATCAATCGAATACAAACAATGACGTTGCAGAGGATGGCCACTTGGCAATTTAGGATGATCAAAATCCTGCTGACAATTCACCATAAACAATTTTTGCATCACACGCTGTGATGGCACATTTTGCAAAGCAGTAAAGGCGTATACTTGCCCTACTGCCAATTGCTCAAATGCATAATCTAATGCTGCAAAAGCCGCTTCAGTCGCGTAACCTTGCCCCCAATAAGCGGATGACAATCGCCAACCGATTTCCACCAATGGCGCGTGCGGAATACCACTGTCCTTATCTTGATAATGCAATCCCACAAACCCCATAAATTGTCCTGTGGCTTTTGATTCAAGGGCCCAAAAGCCCCAGCCCCGCTCAGCAATCAACGCCTTGAGTCGATCCGCGAGGGCATTACTTTCAGCGTTTGTTAATTGCGTGGGGAAATATTCCATCACTTGTGGATCGGCATTCATTTCAGCAAAGACAGGGTAATCACTGACTTGCCATTGTCGTAAAATAAGACGATCTGTTTCCATCCTACTCCATTCCATTAGCAACGAATGATCAAAGGCAAATGAGGACGAAAATCTTGCCATTCATCACCCTCTTCATTCCCTAATGTCAATTCGACAAGATGCTCTTCTGCCTTGACAAAAGCCAATCGATCAACCGATGACAGATCCTTTAAGGTGTCTGAAAACGCCTCGTTGGCCACCGCCATAGTCACCTTTGAAATGGTACCTAATGGGGCTTCGCCTTTATCACGCTTAACCTTTTTATAACGCTTAACCTGCGACATAAAAGGCACATAGACACATAAGGGTTCTGCCAAAATAGCGGAATTGGCGCCCACATGAAAGGCATTCGGGACGGGGAAATAGTCTGGCTGATAAGACCAACCTTGAAAAGGCATGGGGATTGCCATTTCACAAGTTCGCGTCAACACCACGCCAAAAGGCGATGCGTCAGGCCGCGCCAGTCGCTCAACCAAATGCATGCTTTTGGCTGGTCCCTGATTGGCTTCCATCGCATCACGCAGATACAGAAGTTCTAACATGCCATTGGCAAAGACAAAACAACGATTCGACGTGCCCTGCCCCTTGTGGTCGCGACGAAAGCTTTCTTGCAGGCCAAAATCCACCAGCCTATCGCCGGCTTGCTCGGGTTGGTCTGTTAGGATAAAAAAATGATCTAATTCTAACTGCATGTCAAAATGGCTTTCCCTAACAACTGGATTCTTTTATCAACACCTTCATTTCCCTTAATGAAAACTAAATCCTATTCATCACCTCGTATCAGGGACAGCTTGTATTCTAGATTTTGTTTCACACCTGTCCACTCATTAGCAATAATACTGAAGACAACAGAATCTCTAACCTAGGGAAGGTATGAACAAGTCCACTGACTTCAGCGTGTGGATAACTCTCTTTTATTCGAGGCAAGTTTCGCTGTCCAATATTAAACATATTGGCAAGAAGCTTAACAAAGAATAAAGAGAGCTTAGACCACGCCCTTCGGGTCTTTCAGAGAAACGGCCTCTCTGTGTTAAGAGTGATTGAAAGGTATTAACATTCCTGCTCACTCTTGCCTTGATAGGCCGTTTCTCTGATAAGACTGATGTTCAGAAGACTTATTCGTACCTTCCCTGACATTTGGCATCACCATGTGATTACGCAGTATGCCTTCTTGCTTAGCGCCTAAGCGCAATATCGCGTTACGCGATTGAGTGTTTAAATAATCTGTCAGAAACTCAACACGGTTCAACGCCAAGACTTCAAAAGCGTGCGTTAACATAAGCAGTTTTGCTTCAGTATTGATGTAGGTTTTTTGAAAACGCTGACCAAGAAAAGTAAAGCCGATTTCGACCCGCTTATTGGCGAGATTGGCTTTCATAAAGCGAGTTGAGCCAGCAATCTGATTCGTCTTTTCATCAATGGTAACAAAGGTTAATCCATCGCCAGATGCATGAGCCATCAAGGCATCATTGATGAAATTGTCAATGTCATTTACCTGCGGCACTATGGTAACAAACAGATTCCATAATTCCCCATCACAAATCGCTTCACACAATCCCTCTTTATGAGCTTTCGACAAGGGTTCCAGACGAACATGCTGGCCTTGCAATATCACAGGTTCAATAGTCATGATGTGCCTCTGTTAAATGAATACTCATGCGCCTAATAAAGGCAGTTTTTTAAGCTTATGATATTTCAATGCCATTAAGATACAGGCTTTTAATTCGGCACTAGGAATGGCTTGCTCAAGCGGCAAAACCAACTCCCTATTGCCGACAAAATGAAAGTTTGCGCCATATACTTCCTTGTAGGTGGCGATCAACTGGGTGTGACAGTTCACAAACAGAGACACTTGATTGGGGTACTTACTTTTCCAATCCATTCGAATTGGGCTACCAGATTTCGATGCATAACTTGGCTCCCCCCACTTCAGGCTTTCCACAATCTCTCCTAGCCCTTCTTCTTCAGCCACTTGAAATATCATTGCCCTGATTTCATTGAGCTTTTGCCTCGCTTTGGGTGGATAAGAGTCAAACTTTATTTTGATAGCATTTTCCATATCGCTTCCTCTCTCAAATTATGCTCATAACGGCTTTAGGTCGCTTATGGATTCATCATAATGACAAGAAACCGGAAACCAAAACCGCACTACCAATGGCTTGCCGATTCCGTTGCTGTTGTAAAAACTTCAACTGAGTTTTTACAAAAAGAAATCACAAACACATCTATTTTATTTAGTATTAAGCATTCTGTTAAAAAAGGCTTTGGCTATGACACGTCTCTTCGTCCACTCTCTAATGCTAATACCGCTATTCTTTTCCGTACAAAGCACGTATGCCGCCAATGTCACCTTTACCCTTGAAGATGCTAAACAAGTTGAAGAAAAAAAGATATTAGCCAATTTAAAAGATCGCCAATGGTTTGCCCAAATGTCGGCTATCATTGACCAACACTTTCATTTTAATGAAGCCGTCAAGATTGTATTTGGTAGCGATGAAGGACCATTATTTGATCCTCAAGACAATAGTATCTTAATCCCCTACGCTTTCATTGTCGGAGCAGAATATTACTTTAGAAAAAATGCTTACCAAAAAGAATACGGTGTCGACAGCACAGAAGCGGCGATTCATACCCTTATCCATACACTTTTCCATGAGCTGGCTCACGCTTATATTCTGGATCAAGACATCGCCATTCTAGGAAAAGAAGAGGATGCAGCGGATAATCTGGCCACCTTACTCATATTGGAAAACTTTGATCAAGGCGACTCAATTGCCATCAGCGCTGCCGACATGTTTGCCTTTGAATCCGAAGATGGACCTGAGTATTACGACAGTTTGGACTACATTGGCGAGCACAGTTTTGATTTACAACGCTATTTTTCTACCCTCTGTTTGGTCTATGGTGCTAACCCCAAAAAACATCCAGATCTACTTAATGAAGTGGATGTTGAAGCCGTGGCCGAAAGGCAGGAATATTGCCAATACTATTTTGAAACCGTGCAGATAAATTGGCATAGGCATTTAAAATAAAGCTCAACGCCTGCCAAACTTTTGAGCAAGGTAACGTAACAACCATTAAGCTTTCACTTTACCTTGCTGTGTTGCCTCGCTTATCTCAAACTCAGAATCGACCAGCCTTTTTGTGTGGCGATTTTTTCCAAAGTCGGATCTGGATCAACCGCCACAGGATAAGTCACTTTTTCTAATAAGGGTAAATCGTTGTGGGAATCACTGTAAAAATAGGCGTCTTTCATATCATAGCCATGCTGATCTGCCCACGCCAAAGCGCGCGTGACCTTACCTTCTCTAAAGGTCGGCGTGCCCACCACCTCGCCAGTAATCTGCCCTTGTTGGATTTCTATATCCACGCCTAACGCATGGGACACACCTAAATAATTGGCAATAGGCGCAACCAAATGCATCCCCGTTGCCGAGATGATAATCACTTGGTCTTGGTCACTAAGGTGCTTTTGAATCAATGCATTGGCTTTAGGCAAAGCCATTTTTACAATCACCGCGTCAATAAAGCGCTGAATCAATTCCTGCACTTGCGAAGCGCTTAAGGACATTAAAGGGGACAAGGTGTAACGCATATAATCGGCTAAATCCAAGGTACCTGCATCGTACTCTTCCATGTAACTATGATTCTTTTGCAAAAAATCTTCGGGTGTCGGTATGCTTGGATCATTGTCTATGTATTCTGAAAAAGCCTGTGCTGTATCTCCAGCAACCAAGGTATTATCAAGATCAAAAAATGCGAGTGCCATTCTGGCTCCTTTACTGTCTAAAAAGTTATGTATAAAAGGTTATGAATAAAGGTTTTCTTTAGCCTAGCGCCACGGCGACTAAGCCAATAAAGGTAATCAATACACCCATGATTTTGGGGCCTCGAAGGGATTCTCCGAAGCCAATAACCGCAAATAAAACGCCCAATGGAATACTCAGTTGACGGAACGCCACCACATAACTCACGTTATCAACAAACGCCATGCTTAAAATCACCAATGAATAGGTCCCCAACATCAGCCCTCCGGTTAACAGAACCGCTTGCCATTGATGACGAAGCAATTGTTGGCATTCCTGTTGTTGTGATCTTGTTCTCAGCACAAACCAGATCATCCAAATCACAGCAAAAGCACTTTGTAATGTCACATACACCAAAGCGACGTCACTGGCACCAGCCAGCGCTTGTCCGCCATCGTCTTGGAGGTGGCGCATCAAAAAAGTCGCACGATTGTCCACTAAGGAATAACCCGCTGTGGCGAACGCCGCCACCAATGCAAATAAGGTGGTTCGATTAGCATAGTTACGCCACGTAAACGCCATAAAGCTTGGTAAAGGAATCAATAAGCAACCTATCACTATCATGCCCATACCGAGCACAGCTTGCACAGAAATCGCTTGTTGTTGCCCCAATAAGAAACTCGAAATCCCCACCATAATGAGTGGAGACGATCGGGCGATGGGATAAGCAATGGACATGTCCCCCGCTTTGTAAGCTTCCGCCAAGCCCCACAAATAAAGCGACTGAAAAAATCCTGTGAGGAATAACAAGAGAATAATCTCGCTATTAAAGGCACGAACCAGTGACCAGTTAAGCGCTACCAAAGGCGAAAATAATACGGCTCCCGCCACCATAGTAAGAAAAAAGAAAGCCAATGTGGGGCTGGCTTTTTTACCGAAAAAATTCCAGCCCGCATGCATTATGGTGGAAATGAGTACCAATATAATGGCCGTAAAAGTCATCAGAAAATCATCTTACCTGTGACGCCATGTTTGCGTATGTTTCAACAGCACGCTGCCCAAGAACCAATGTAGGATGCGTGCCAACATGCAAGTCAACATGATCATCACCGCCATGGCCGCCGCGGGTGCAATGTCCCCAGCGTCATCCATGTTTAACACGGCTACCGACGCTAGACTGGTATTATAGGAATACAAGAAGACCACAGCGGATACGGTCGTCATAGCATTGACGAAAAGATAACTGGCAATGTCGAGGACCGCAGGCATACAAACTGGCAGAGTGACACGCCAAAAGGTCTTTATTTGTGGCACTTTTAACGACGCAGACACCGACTCAAATTCACTGTCTATCTGCTTTAACGCCGTGGTCGCGGTGAGGTGACAAACGGTATAAAAGTGACTGATGGTACACACCACCAAAATGGTCATGGTGCCATAGATGCTGTTCAAAGGATTGTCTGGCGCATTAAAAAAGAAAATATACGCCAAGCCCAACACCAAGCCAGGTACCGCCAGAGGCAAAATAGCGAACAAGTGAAAAAACCATTTGAGCACATGAAATCCAGGTAGTTTGGCCACCAGATAGGACTGGAAGAAAATAAACCCCGTACCAATCAGTGCAGTAAAGGCGGCCATTTGAATCGAGTTCCAATAGGACTCCCAACCGCCACCGTCCATGAGATCAAAGTTATAGTTATTTAGCGACAAGGCGAGATTATAAGGCCAAAAGGTCACCAAAGACGCGTATATCGCCATACCAATAATGCTGAGTATCACGCCGGATACCAACAACATTAGGATGAGAAAACCCCTGTCTATCCAGACCCGTTGTGGGGCCGTCCAAGGTACCGCTTTAGAGGTCAACAAAGCCGACTGTTTTCTTTGCAACCAGCGATCAGTAATAAAGGTTAATACCGCAGGCAACAAGAGAATCACACTGACCGTCGCCCCCATTTCAAAATTCTGTTGTCCTATTACCTGTTTATAAATGTCCGTTGCCAATACGTTAAATTGCCCACCAATTACTTTGGGTACACCAAAATCGGTAATCACCAAGGTAAAGACAACAAACGCCACACTAATAATGCCGTATTTCGCCGCTGGCAAGGTCACGGTAAAGAAGGTTCGCATAGGTGACGCGCCCAGCACTTCTGCCGATTCGTACAAACGCGCATCGGTATTCGCAAGTGCTGTTAGCATGATCATCAGGGCATGTGGAAAGGTCCAAAAGCAAGAGCCAATCACAATACCAATGGGGCCATAAATGCTTTCGCCCATTAATAATTCTTTCAAAATCCCCTGATTACCAAACAGATACACCAAGCTGATCGCGGGCAATAAGGAAGGCGCCAAAATCGGCAACACCAAAACTGTCTTAAAGACACCTTTCAACGGGATACGTGTACGACTGATGCCGTAGGCGGTTAAGAAAGATAAGCTGGTGACAATAATAGTAGACAAAAAAGCGATCAATAAAGAGTTACTGATCGAACTGTACAGACTCGGGGTTTCAATAAATTTAGCAAAGTTCGCCAGGCCAACAAAATCCCCAGCTTTGCTCTCCACACTTTTCGACAACAAGGTGTATAAAGGCAAGACAACACAGATAAAAAGTGCCAATACACCAATGGCTAAAATGCCACCCAAACTCCATTCGTCGAAGCTACGACGTGACAACCAGCTTGGCTTAGGGGATGCATGCAAAGTCAAACTTTGGCTGGATTGACTCATACCTCACCTCCAAAGATATGCAAACGCTCTTGTGGCAGCTGGCACTGCACCTGTTGCCCTTGAGTCAGCTGCAAACGAGACATTTCATTCATCGAAATGTCTGCCAAAATGGTTTCTTGATGATCTTTCGGCTGCAATAAAGAACGCACTCTAGAGCCAAGGAATTCCAGATGAAGCACTTCTGCATGCAATGCGTTCTGATCCTCGTCCCCTGTACTGAAACGCACATCTTCAGGACGAATCGCCAACTGTACTTGCTCGCCATCGCGCAAATTGCTTGGGGCATCACAATGTAAGGTCAAATTATGAGATTGCATAACCCCTGCACGGGTTACCGTGGCATTGAGGAAATTCATCTCGCCAACAAATTCCGCCACAAAAGGGGTTTTGGGCTGAGCATAGACTTCTTGCGGCGAGCCGATTTGTTCAATCACCCCCTGATTCATCACGACAATCTTATCGGCCATGGTGAGGGCTTCTTCTTGGTCATGGGTCACCATAATAGTGGTCACGCCCAACTTTTCTTGCAGCTGCTTAATTTCTTGACGCAAATGCGCCCTTACCCGTGCATCCAAAGCCGAAAGAGGTTCATCCAACAAAAGCAAACCCGGCGAGGTGGCCAAGGCTCTCGCTAACGCCACCCTTTGTTGTTGCCCGCCAGACAATTGTGCTGGGTATTTCTCTTCACTGCCCGATAAGCCAACAGTGGCTAACAATTCACTGACCTTGCTGCGGCGATCACTGGCACTGACGTTTTTCGACACCAAGCCATAGGCAATATTATTGGCCACGGTTAAATTGGGAAACAAAGCATAGGATTGGAAAACAATACCAAAATCACGGTGTTTTATGGGGGTATAGGTAATGTTTTCGCCAGCCTGAAAAATGTCGCCTGATACAGGAGTGTCCAAGCCCGCGATGATTCTTAACAGGCTAGTTTTACCACATCCTGATGGCCCCAAAAAACACACAAATTCCCCCTCTTGAATGTGAAGAGAAATGTCTTTTAAGGCTTGATGTGAGCCAAATGTCTGATGAATATGTTGCATTTCTAAATAGGCTTGGGTCGACATGAGATCCTCTGCTTTAAATAGTCTGTTTTGTGATGGCCCGTTAATGGCACACTGAACCATGACAAAACCCACTGAAAATGGGTTAATTAGAAAGCGCAGGAAATAGGGCGTATGCCCTATTTCCGCATGGGTTTATTTGGCTTCACTCTTGTTGTCATAACGCTCTTGCCATTGCGCAAGGATCTTAGTGCGGTTATCCGCTGACCATTCAAAATCATTATCGATGATGAGTTCTTCCGCGTTTGCAGGGAAGAATTCAACGGGTTTTGCCACACCTGGCATGGCCACTACGGCATAACCTTCGTTGTACATTTCATTCGCCTGTCTCGAAACTGTCCAATCCACTAAGGTTTTCGCCGCCGCCAACTTATCCGTTCCTTTTACAATCGCTGTGGCTTCCATATCCCAACCCAATCCTTCGGTTGGAAAAACGATATCCAGTGGTGCGCCCTGTTTCTTAGATTTAGCGGCACGGAAGGCAAAGGATATACCAATTGGGATTTCACCCGCTGCCGCCAATTTGCATGGCTTAGAACCAGAATGCGTGTAGCGGTTAATGTTTTTATGCAAACCATCCATGTATGCCCAGCCCTCTTTTTCGCCAAAGATCTGCAGCCAGCTACTCACGTCTAAGAAGCCCGTACCAGAAGAATTCGGGTTAGGCATGATAATGTGATCTTGATAAACGGGTTTGGTTAAGTCAGCCCAAGAGGTTGGTTTAGGTAAGTTAAGCTTTTCGGCTTCCACTGTGTTGAAGCAAATGGCAGCCATCCAGGCATCCATTCCAGTCCAAACAGGGTTAGCATCCATATCTTTGAATTTGTCAGATAACTTGTCATAGCCTTTTGGCTTATAAGATTCCAGCATGTTTTCATTCTTCAGCAACATTAAACTGGTTGCCGCCAATCCCCACACCACATCAGCCTGAGGATTTTCTTTTTCTGCAAGCAATTTTGCTGTAACGATACCGGTTGAATCACGTACCCAGTTAATTTTGATTTCTGGGTGCTCTTCATTAAAACGTTTTGCGTATTTCTTCAGATCTTCCGCTTCAATCGCAGTGTAGACAGTCAATTCCGTCTTCGCCGCATGAGCCGCCATTGAAATGGTAGTGATGCCTGCTAAAACAGCCAGACGTTTAAATAGGGTCTTCTGAGTCATCTCTTTTCTCCATACATCGGGGGTCGTTATCTGGTATATACCAGATTGCTATATGCAAAATAGCAGCCAAATATTTCAAAAGGATGACGGAAATCTGAAATTGATGACTTATTAAAAGAAAATGAACACTCTGCAGTAAGCGTCAATCACTCACTGAGATATGAATATTTACCGCATCATGACGCCAATATTCATAGTCTATTTCTAACACTTTTTTGGCGCTTGTATAATTGATACGTTCTATCTGTAAACCCGGTTGACCCGCGGCAATCCCTAGATCATTGGCGGCATTCGCAGGTAAGGAAGTGGAATTAAAAGACAGATCCATGTCGCGATATTCTTGTTGATACTTGCGTTTTAATATCTGACTTAACGACTCGGTGAGGTCTTCATTTTCAATACCCGGCAGCAATGTATGGTTGATGTACATCTTTTCAATTAACACCGGACGCTGATCGATATAACGACGACGATGTAAAAAAAGCACCGGATCTCCCGGCTGAATGTTCATTAATTGCGCAATTTTTTCAGTGGCTGGTTCAATTTGTTGCACAAGCTTTTCCGTACTTGGCTGACAGCCTTGCTCAGCCACATACAAGTTAAAGCTTAAATGGCGGGCTGGGTTATAAATCACCGCGGGTGGGGAAACAAACCAGCCACGACGATTTTGTCGGTAAATAAGCCCTTCTGCTTCTAGATTTTTAAGCGCCTGACGAATGGTGACCCGAGTAAGATTAAACTCTTCCCTTATTTCTCTTTCCGATGGCAATTTACTGCCGGAGATCAATTGGTTACTGGCAATAAGCTCACTGAAATATTGTTGTAAGTGGTGATAATGCGGCGTGGACATACTCAGCGGCTCCTAAACGATTGACTCTTAATGCTTATATCACCAGCCTTGTGTTTGCAGACTTTGGCTGATGACACAAAATAGAAAGGATCCAAATTAAAACAAATAGCCATTAACGAAACAAATTTTCTATGCATGTCGCTCGTAAACTTGGTTTCGCTATTATGCTATTCATACCCTGTGCCATGCATTGCGAATACTTTTCAATATGCTCATCTAGAACTCGTTGCCCTTCGCTTGGCGTCATCTTTAACAAGGTTTCGACAAAGGAATAAGGGCCAACTTGAAAGTGTTGGTAATCAATGGGGGCATTCCAATCACCTCCCCAAATAAAAAAACCATGCTCAGCAAACCGCTCAACAACCTCTTCCGACATACCAAGACGCGCGGCTTTACCTGGACGATATTGTAAACGGTTTACCGCATAATACGCACTTTCCTGCGGATAGATTTGCGCACTGCCATCTGCCTCAATACGAATAAAAGGGTTTTGCACCGGATTAATGTCTATGGCCGCACCATAGGCATGTAATGACCAGCGTTTACCGCCGAATACTGCCCGCCCATTAAAAGCAGAGGAGTTATTCTCCCTCATCGAGGCATGATCATTCCCCCCATAAAATTCAATAGGCTTGGCTTGATAAATAACAAACTCTTGTTTCAAGAGTTCATTCATGAGTAAAGCCACTTTAGGAGCAAGCAAATCCAACACAACAAACTGACCATCGTCCATTATTTGCCCTTGTGCGTTCACATAACGGAATAGAACTTTTTTCAATCTGGTACAAGGTACAGGATTGGCATTGGTTATTACTCCTGCTGTTTCTAACGACTTACAATATGCAGAAGATAAAGAAAAATAACGGTTTCCCCCCGCAGACGGAGTATTGGCAGCAATAGAAAACAAAGGAATAAAAAAGATGACGTACAATCCAACTTTCAAGACAAGCTTGCTTAACTCAACTGGCGATACAAGATACACAGAGCGACCCATTAAATTATTTATGTAAAACCTTTAATGCATATAAAGCTGGCACACCTAAACCCAGTTATTGATCCTAGCTTAGGAATAATAGCCAAGAAAACTAGAGAAGGTGAGATTGAGTCTGAGAGAATACGCTTTGTGTTCAATTTTCAAAGAAACGGCGAATCTCTTTAACCAAAATGTCAGGCTTCTCTTCAATAATCAAATGCCCAGACTCAGGAACAGTAACCAATTCGGAGCCTTTAATTTTACTATGAAGAAGATGCGCTTGTTCAACAGGAATCCATTGATCTTCTTCTCCCCACAAAATTAATGTCGGCACATTAAAATGAGAAAATTTATCCTGAAACTCATCCGTATACTTTGAATCCGCTTGGGCAATTTGCCGATAAAAAGCACTCTTGCCCTCTTCACCTGACCAAGGGGCAAGAATCCCCTGAATGGTTGCTTGAGTTAATGGCTGATAAGCAGCCGTTTTTATATAGGCTTCCACAATGGCAGCATGGATAAAATCAGGAACTTCTGCAAAAGCGGTTTCGTATTTCTCAATATGTTTAAAAAAAGGTGAGCCCCAAGGCGACAAGGCGACTGGATCAATCACAACCATCTTCTTGTACTGGCGTTGATCCAATAAATAGCTTCTCAATACCGTGGTACCACCAAAGTCATGTCCCACAATCAAAGGCAAATCCAATTGCCAATACTCTATCAAAGCATCCAACAACGAATTTTGTATTTTTAAAGAGACATCCCCATTACTTTTATCAGATTCACCATAACCCAATAAATCGAAATAATAGACCTTATAATGGCTTGAAAAGGCTTTTATCAAATGCCTGAGATTAAATGATGACCAAGGAGTGCCATGCACCAAAATCAGTGCTTCTCCTTCCCCTTCAACCCCATATTTCACTTTCCTACCTTGATAGTCAAAAGTGTAGGGCAAACTCCAATGCGTCATTTGTGCTCCTTTTTAGGTTTTATTAACCCCCTAGAGTTAAATTCAATAAATCCAACGACGTGAGATAGTAATAACCAAAGATAGACACACAAAAGCTAAACCTATGGCTGCTTATCAAACACCTTAACGCCGTCGGGTATTTGATACCAATCTTGCTTTTCACTCACCCATACATGGGCAGTGGGTTGTATAACACGAGTATCGGATAAATTACTCGGCTTGAGCTTTATTTTATCTGGGTCATTGGGATCAAAATGATAAATGCGGTTACCACAGGTCGGACAAAATTTGGCTGCGTTGGTATTGCCACTGTCGGCCACTCGACTCCAGCTTTTCATTTCACCTTGGAAGGTGACACTGTCTGAGGACACCATAGCGGTGATACTAAACGCACTGGTCGACAGCTTTTGGCATTCTTTGCAATGACAAGCCATCACCATAAGCGGTGGTGCCAATAGCTGATATTGTACGTTTCCACACTGACATGAACCGCTTATCGGATAGGTGATACTATTCAATTTACTCTCCTTGCTTATTCCACCATGACATCATTAATGGCAATGCGATTAAAAGCCTATGACTAATCGTCTTGCAAGCGTCTTGCCCAATTGCCATCATGAAAGCACTCGCAATTTTCTTCTGTATCGTAGGCAATATGCTTTTGAATCGTCCTAATGCGAATGCCCAAAGCTTTCAATCCATCATGAATCTGTTGCTGTAACTGCTGATTCGCAGCGGAGGCTTTAAAGGCCTCAAGATGTTCGTTGGTATCAAAGATACAAGTCACCCGCAAACTGTCTGGGAAACGGTCGTATTGAGCACTGTGAGTAAGCCACTCAAAACCTTGAATCTTCTTGAGAGCAGACTCACACACGTCCGTCAGCGCTAAGCGGATTTGATTATCAAGCTTCTTATCGGATTTACGCATGATGATTAGATGTCAAATATAAGTATTGCAAACTTCTACCATTTTACTTTACACATATCCATTGTTAGGACGCACTCTGCTTGGTCAAGTCCTGAATATCCAGTCGGTCTACTTCCCTACCCAATATTCGCTTATAGTCAATCAAGCGATGCACTGGCATCACGGGTAAGATGATGCCTTGATAATCTTTGTAAACGGACTCATAAAAATGAATCTCAAGAGGATGCCATGAAGCATCTTGGTGGGATTGTATCCTTGTGTTCTGCGACAAGCCAATTTCAATTTTTTGTCCCTGATAGACCAATTGGCAATACTCTAGATCCCAACCATATTCCACATAATGCCCTAACGGTTTTGATATGAATGGGGCCAAATAGGGATAAAGCTTACTGATATTGTCATTATGAATATAAAGATCTATGTCAGCGATATCACGACATCCTCCGTGGATCGTCGCTGCTAATCCTCCAACAATTTGAAACTCGACTTGCTCCCTCTCCAATAGACCTTTCAACCAAAGTAAAGCAACTTTAACCTTATTACTCATGTGGCCTCCTTAGTAATCTGCTGATTTTAGTAATCTGCTGATTTTAGTAATCTGCTGATTTTCTTTTTGCAGAACAAGATCAAATCATATTTCTTGGCATGTTCCACCACGTCACCAACAGGGAGGAAAAATAGGCTTGCCAACGCCCGGGAGACCATTACGAAGAGAGATTGCACCGATGCCTCCTGTCTGGAGGATTTTAGAGACATTAGCAAGACATTCTCGCCTTTCAAGATTGGACAAATCGCTATCTTACTTTGTCATCAATTCTAAGAGTCTTAAGCAAACGCCTTAGAACATTTTATTAACATTCAAATAAGTATTCTGTGATTAGGCCAAGTCTACTCCTTTTCAAAGATCCAGATGCCTGCAACAACCCTGCCGTTGCAGGCATCTATCTTCATTTTTCAAGCAATAATAACGCCCATAACCTATTAACCATTACACATCAGATCAAAACGTCACTATTGTCTATTTCCCATCAGACACCTATGCGATCTAATGACTACCATAAGCTTGGATCATTTAATGCTTCAACACATTTGGTCGGGCCAGACATTGTTTGGATTGGACTTGCATCCAATGATTGCGCTAGCCAACCAATTGGCTGACTTAACGGACAAGGCGCTTTCACCTTATTTTCACTGATTGGTTCGAAGCCCGTTTTGGCATAATAACTTGGGTCGCCATAGGTAAAAACCAAATTGACCTCCAAGGACTTGAGATGATCTAAACCATACTGAATAAGCCCCTGACCCACTCCCTTTTTTTGCGCCTCTGTGGCAACAGCAAGGGGGGACAAAATAAAGGCAACTTGTCCACTAGAAACCCAAAGGCGGCTAAAAAAGAGACAGCCAACAAGAATATCATTTTCTTCTGCGATGCAGCCGATCAAATCTTTCGGCTGAGTGGTCGCCAATAGCTGGGTAACAAAATCCGCAATGATCTGACCTTCTGCTTCCCCTTCAGCAGCCGAAAAAACACGCCTAAAAAGCTCAACCACTTCTTGGGATCCTGATTTATTAAAAAGTGAAAACGGCATATTTCTTTATCCTTCAGGACGAGATTTAAGTAAGACACCTAGTAAATAGCTATTCAGTAGAACTAATGATTAATTCAGTGCACATCATTGAAATGGTCCAATCATCTTGATGCAAAATTTTCATCATTTTATAAAACTATATTATGCGTCTATTTTTATTTTGTATTTTTACCTAAATAGCTACTACAGTTTAAAAGCTGGGGAAAATCATATTACGAAACTCCCCTGCTATTTTCCATATTTTCACATCGACAAAACGATCTTAAATATTCGAGCGGAGCGATAGACTTTTTTACAAGGAGAACTTATGAGTTATATAAAGGTAAATCATCCTCAAATTCAGATTGATATTGATGTAGACAGATTGCACCAACAGGGATTTTGGATCCCTAATAGACTTTGGGCTACGACAAACTATGTATTTCCAGAGAGAGTCAAGCGGATTGAGTTGCAGAAAAATGCACAGTTCCCAGTATTGAGCCCTGCTGTACAAGACTTTAAAGATTGGGCCAACCAAACGCTAGTTACTGATACCGATTTAAAAAACTTTCTGACAGCAAACTATCCAACTCCCACTTATCTGGATGCGATTAACGCCATGATACTTGACGCCAACGCCAGTATTAATGCGGTTTATCAGAGCCTGACATTCCACCAAAGGATGCTGCTGATTTTTAATATGACTGAAGTATATGGAGATACCATTACTCAGTTGTTGAATAATAATCAAATAGAATGGCTTGAAGATTCCGATGAGTTTTTCGATCTTATCAATGCCATAATTACAAACTCACCACAGTTTAATTATGTGCCGTTGAGCAGCACCCCAATTGCTCAGGTGGGTACTCCTTTCAATGGATTAATGGCTGTGGGGATGGGAAGCGAAACAGGCTATTTTCTGCTCAAAGATCAGGCCTTCAATCGTCAATTATTCAGTATTTTGGATGCCTGGCACACCTATCTGGGAAGTACTGACTCTCTGACCTATCTTGACACTGAAAATGCGCAACAACCTGGCTCATGGGTATCCTCCCAGGCGTACAATGCCGGTGTCTGGAAAGATTTTGTCATTCCTAATCGGCAAGATCGGTATCTTGGTTTTTCTAGCTGGACCGATTTTTTCACCCGCACTTTCCAAGCGGGAACAAGGCCGTTTCCGCCTAAAAGCGATAGTGTTGTGGCAATTGGTTGCGAGACTACTCCTTGGATATACGATGCCAATATCAGTCCCGAAAAAAATGCGCTGTGGATCAAAGGCAATGTCTATTCTTTGGCAGACATATTTAATGGCATGTCTGATGCTCAAGGCAATTTATGGGCAGACAAGTTTGTTAATGGGCAGAGCTATCAGGGATTTTTATCTGCAACTCACTACCATAGATGGCACGCTCCAATTTACGGACAACTGATTCAATCGCAAGTCTTTAATGGTGCCTATTACAATGGCTCGGACGAGTTTGGAGTGACCTATTTTTCCGAACCAGAAGGCTTTGGTGAAACCACTGACACCTGGCTAGGTACCGCATCACAGCAATATTTGGCGCAAACGGCTGCCCGAGCCATCTACATTTTCCACAATGATTCAGTGGGTTATGTCGCCATGATTTGCATTGGCATGGTGGAAGTATCCAGTGTAAATATTGATCCTGGTTTTCAAATAAGCGCTTCCGATCAGCCAAAAGATGTCGATGCTGGCGACGAGATTGGCATGTTTCAGTTTGGCGGTTCTACCCATATGCTTATTTTTGAAAATGGCAAAGTCAACTTGGAACAATGGGCAACGGATATCAATCAAAATAACTCAACAGTGCATAACTTAGGTTCCACGATTGGGCATGCTGTATCATGACCTAATTTAAATCAAATATCGGGGCGAATCTGCCGTTTGCCCCGATATTTGAGCACAACCACTGCTGATGATGTCTATCGAGCGAAATCAGCTGAACAATATAAAGCTATTGTTAAAGAATGGGCTCGAACTGCATGGGATGCTTGATCAATACATCACGGTATTTTTTTGCACCACTATGTAGGTATGTAACTCTGGATACTGATCAAATTCTAAGTGTTTTATGGTACAAGCATTATCGAGCAACACCTGTATAAAGCCATTTGTACCTAAAGAAGAGTAATACATCATTGGCCCCATAGTGTCATCAGTATGATCACCTGGTTCATTAGCTCCACCAAAAGAAAATATTAATACACCGTCAGGATTTAACGCACTTGCCAGTTTTGAAATCACACCAACTTGCTCCTCCAATGGGATATGCCAAATGCTATCCCAGGCGGTTATGAAGTCGTATTTTTCGGATATTTGATAGGAGCAAATATCTTGATGATAAAAAGTCCATTCTGGATTACGACTTCGAGCCAGTGCAATCATTTTCTCTGACACATCTAAGCCTTCAGGCTGAAAGCCCTCTTTGGCCAATAACGCCATTATTCTTCCCGTTCGACCGCAACCAACATCGAGAGCCTTACCCCTTGATTTTACAAAGGATATTGCTCTTTTATGCTGATCGATTCCGTTTTTCATATTAAAGCGATCATCAGACCAACGATCTGTAATTGTGTCGTAGTTTTTTCCTGTTTGTACTGGTTTCATCATTAATTACCTACGTCGTACTAAAGCGCGCCTTAGTAAACCCAATAGAGGTAAATCTTTTTCTACGTCGCAACGAAATTGCATGAAAGGTTCAAGAAAGGGCAAAGAAGTCAAAGCCCTTTAACTTCCTTTAACACCTACAGCGCCCAATATATAAAAATAATGACCGCTGTATCCATTGTGATATGCGTAATATAGGTAAACGCCAAACGCATTTTTAATTGTGGCTTTGATAAGTAATCCCTAATTTGTGGTGTGAGATGCTGACTATCCTCAACTAATTGAATGAGAGCATTTTCAAAACTTAAAAGGCGAATTGTCGCTGCTCTTATTACAGTAAGATTCATAAAGAAAAATAAGATACAACCAAATGCTAAAAAATGCGCAATATCAGGGTTGAGGTCCTCAGCAGGCTCTGCAATGTGAGAAACTAACCATCCACATACAGCAACAATCACTATTGTGTAAAAATTCCAATAGCTGTTTAGCCTGGTCTCTATCTTTTCCAAAACATCCAAAATAGTTGAAATTTCCAACTGGTCTCCTCATGCTCATCATAAAATGCATCATCAAAAACATTCAAGGACACTGATACCTTGGATGCCTACTTGGCCATCACATCGATTTCTCATGCTGCAGTTCTTTAGGTCTAAAAACGTATTTGTTGTTAAATTTAAGTATTAAAAAGCCAATGAAAATTGAATAAATTACGAATTTTCTCAGGACGACTCACTGGTTAAATAATCACATGGGGCAAATAGCGGCTCATGTCTTGCGTAATGGGGTTACTGTCCTCACGAATCGAAATACCAGCGGCTTGGTTATCCACTAGCCAGCTACCGATTAAAGTGTAAACATTTCCAAATTTTGGCAACATATGGGTTGCTTGATAAATGAAACCTTCTTCACCATAGGGGCCTGATGAGGCCTCTACTTCTGTATTTTCATCGAAAAAAGAAATGTTGGCTCCTTCACGGGAGAAGATAGGCTTTTTCACTAAAGCCTTTAGGTCTGTAGCCAGATGTAGCTCATCTTCAAAAAATGAAGGCAGCAGATTTGGGTGATTGGGAAACATTTTCCACAACATGGGCAAGAGTGCCTTATTGGATAAAATGCTTTTCCAAGGAGGCTCTATCCAGCGTATGTTGTTTTTACCAAGGTTGCTTGAGAACTCTTCTTGAAACATGAATTCCCATGGATACAGCTTGAACATAGAATGAATAACTTGATCCTTCATGTCAGTAAAGTAGCCATCTGCGTCACGGCCAATGTCGTCTATAAAGACAAAGCCAGTCTCGATTCCCGCTTCTTCAGCACAGTCTTCTAAGTACTGAACAGTTCCCCTGTCTTCAGGAGTGTCTTTGCAGCAAGCAAAATGCAAAATACGATCTGGTGTTAGATATTTGATCTCTTTAAAGCGATTGACGAGCTTCTCTTGCAAGCAATTAAACTGATCACAGTGGGGTAATAATACTCCTGCATCCACGTTATCTTGTAGCCATAACCATTGCCAAAAGCCAGTTTCATAGAGGCTGGTTGGTGTGTCGGCATTATTTTCATAAAGTTTGGCATCGCCTTTGCCAGAATAGGCAAAATCCAAACGAGAATACAAACTAGGATCGCCATTTAGCCAAGATTGACGGATAAAATCCCATTGCGCTTCTGGCAAACAAAAACGGCGCATCAACTCATCATCCTTAATGACCTTGTCTACCACTGCCAAACACATTTGATGTATTTCTTCAGTAGGAGCCTCGATGCCTTGTTCTATTTGTTCTAGAGAAAACTGGTAATAGGCACTTTCATCCCAATATTTTTCGCCATACATGGTATGAAACTCAAAACCAAATTCCTCAGCCTTCTTTTGCCAAAAAGGTCTTTCAGCAATGGGAATGCGTAACATCTATCCACCCCATCCTTTTGATTTACCGCCGCCCCAGCTAGATTTCGCAGAGGCAACTGCTCCAAATCCCCCTCGGGAAACGGTACGAGTCACTTTGGGCTTTGGCTTTAATTCGGAGGGTGGGACACGATAGGTAGTTTTCCCCGGTAGACCAATAATAGTACCGTCTGCTGTCATCAGACTATTGCGAGAAGATGACCTTGCATTTCGATATTGGTAAATAGGGTTATAGCTATATTCTCTATTATTCAGGAGGTTACCTATCATAAAACCGGTTAACATAGGCATAAAGAAATTAGAGGATTGAGGGGCCACGCATTGGTTATAGCCAAAGTCTTCTTCACACTGCCACATGGAGGTGTATCTAGGGCCAGTACGAACCGCTTCAGCAACGGCTTTTTTGTAGGCGACTTCACATTGCTGTGCAGAAAGTGAGGTATTGGCAATACAGTCATCAACCGAGGACACGATTGTGACTTCTTCCTCTGTCTCTCCACAAGCGGCCAGTGTCATAGAAGCAACGGCTAATGCTAGTGGACGAAACAACGGATGCTCAGGCTTGCCTTTGCGCATTTTATCAAGGTTAATATAGTGGCTTCTTTTCACAATAGACTCCTCAATAAGACATACAGGCTGAATTCAGCACGCCCACGGCAAGACTGATGGCAGCAAGAATGATTCCGGCACTGACTTCATTGGCAACAATACGAGCAACGATTTTGGGCATAAAAATGAAGCGTACCATTGCAAAAGCAAGTGATTGTGCAATAAGAGCAACTAGGCCCCAAGTAGCAAAATCTATGAAGGAGACTGAGTTTGTCGCGGCACCGCCTAAGGCGATAGAAAAACCAATAATCGCACCACCCAGACCAATGGATGCAGCGGTATTTTGATCGTTTTTAATGAGTTTCCATTCGTCGTGGGGGGTCAGAAAGGAGTACACAAAGATAAAGATAATAACGAACAGTAAAGAGAGTCCAAAGTAGCTGCCAAAATTAGCAATGCTGATCAGAAGGGCTTGAAAGTCCATAAAAATTCCTTGTATTGTTTAAATTGTTAGCCGTGAATAGTTAACTGTGAAGGGCTTAGTGTAATACCAGTACTGATTACAAAACAACGATTTAAACCACCCTCTTGCTCACTTTCTTCTGCCGAAAGGAAAAGCGATTCTGTATTACCGCCGGGTATTTCTCGTTCAAATAACATCATGAACTGATCGGTTTCAGATGCTTGCTTGCTGTCTTTATCATAGGTGCGTTCTTGCACGTAGACGGGATTATGATAGTCGCTAACCGAAGTCCAAACCCGTTGATAAGTATGCCCTTCAAGCTGGTAAGTTGGTGTACCAATTTGTTTGTATAGCAGCTTATCCCATATGTCTTGCGAAGCCACATCTTGAGTGTCATAAAAATGAAAGAGTTTCACGTCCACAACATCTTCAGTGTTTTTTCCGCCGTTACTGATGACCTGTAGAAAAGCATCGTCATCGGTGTAAAAGCGGAACATCCAAGTGCCATCCATTTCCGCTATTCCAGCGGCTTGTATGATATAGCTAGTAGCTGCGTTATCAATGACCAAATGCTCTTGTGTCATACGCATTAATAGAGGGTCTATTTCAAAGCTACAACCAAGACGTAAGCCCATAATGGAAGGTGCATTACTGGATGATGATTCGGGTGTTTTCTTGTTAAAAAAAGAAGTAAACATAGTCTCATTTATGTCCTTAAGAGAAAAAAAGTTTCACCGCTTGTGTTCGATACTATAACAATAAAAATGGCCACTGCATTATTGCAGTAGCCATTTTTTACCATATAAACACCATTTAGCCTTTTTTGGCGGCCAATAGTTGAGCAAGCTTATCGTTACCGCTTTTTTTCGCTCCAGATTTAATGCCAGCCGCTTTTAGCTTGGCATCGAGTGAGTTACCAGTTTCTTCGGCGGCTAATTCTTCAGCTGCTTCAAGTTCTGCACTACGCTGACGTTGTTTTTCTTTAATACGATCAAGGCTGCTTAACGCGGTTTTAACCTTGCTATTAGCTCCTACATGCCTAGTTGAAACCGCTACTTGTGCCTGTTGCACTGATTCAGTAGCTTTAATTTGCTCTATTTGCTGTTCCATCATACGAACATTGGTTTTTGCCTTCGCAATGTTGCTTTTTAATGACTTCTCAGAGGAAAGAAAGCTATCAAGAATGCCTTGCTCAATCTCTAAAGTGGCTTCTAACTCACTAACCCTATCAGCACACTCAATGGCCAAAGCCTCATCTGTTTCACTGGCCGCGATGGCATGATTGGTATAGGTTTCTATATCCTCTTTTAGTGAGCTTACCTTACCCTCTGCCAGCTTACGTTTGGCCATGATACGGGTTAAGCTTTGATCGCATTCTTGCAACTCTTTTTTGGCTTCTCGCATTTCTTGATCCAATATACGGATCGCTTGAGTATCTGCTATTGCCTCGATGCCTTCATTGGTTGCTCCGCGTACCGCTGTCCATAATTTTTTTAGACTCATACCACCATCTCCAGATTTAAGTGATCACTATACAAATCAAGAAACTCAGTCACATTATTGAAAAGTGTCTCAATTTCTTCTATGACAACGCTTTCTTTGCTGTCTGTAGATAACGCGCCAAAGGCAACGTAATAATCGTCATCCGCTATTTTATTAATGCATATAGAGGTTAAAGGTACTAACTGATGGCTGCGCAAGATCAAATCATTGAGGATATTTTTATCTTTCACACTGGTTGTTGAAAACAGTGCTGCTTCAACCAATATTTGCTGATTACCCACATAGACAAAGACATCAATGCCTTCATCATTAGAGATATTTAGGCATTCACCTTCTGACTCTGCAACCCAATTTGGCTGAGATTCAATAAGCGCTAATAATGTTTCTTTGTTCCAAGACATAAGGCTTTCCTTTTTTAAATCAACATATGAGCGTGTAACATAGGTCACAAATATAGCATTAAGATAAACTATGTCAACTATGTTTTATATTTGTTGTCATATACTAAATGCATATGTAGTATAAGATATACTATATGTAACATGAGTAACGCTTTGACATTTAGTAGTAGCGTCAACAACCCTTATCGTATGGCCAAGCAAATGAGTCAAGACCAAAACATAAAAAATCGTCAAGTATTATCTCCTTATAAGCTCGCTATCACTCGGTATATCCGATCATCCCTAGCATTAAAGGGGATGAAATATGAGGATTTATCCGTTGAGTTGAGTAAAAAAGGTATTACTATGACCGCTGAAAATTTACGCAGTAAAACCCATAAGGGGATGTTTTCTGCGGATCTTTTCATCGTCATTATTGACGTACTGGGAATTGATGATACGGCATTAGCGGAAATATTAAAGCAGGTAAAAGATGCTTAAACGAATTATTCCTAAAGAGATACTTTGGTTTGTGATTGCTATCTGGGTTGTATACCTTGTTAACAATGTTTTGCTGGGGGGAAATTTAAATCAATTCGGTATTCGTCCGCGAACACTAGATGCTCTACTGGGCATTTTATGGTCGCCATTTCTTCATGCAGGGCTTTACCACATTATCTCTAATACCATTCCATTGCTTATTCTTGGCAGTTTGCTAGGCGCTTCCGTTGGAGCAGTAAAATTACGTTATATTATGATATTAGGAGCCATCGGCTCTGGTATAGGCGTTTGGTGTTTTGGTAGCGCAAGCATAGTTATCGGTGCTTCTGGGATGGTTTTTGCGCTACTTGGTTTTTTATTTGCGGATGCAATATTTAATCCTAGTCTACGCAGTTGGCTGATCGCTATTGTGGCATTTTTTGCTTACGGTGGGACCTTATTTTCTTTAGTAAATTTTTTACCTTACATATCATGGGCAGCGCATTTTTGGGGCTTTGTCTCTGGTGTTTTACTATCTGTTTTATTCGCGCGCAGAAAGCCAGTTCAGTAACAGTTATATATTTTTTTAGCTTTTTACGACATAAGATATATCAAAAAAAATATATAAACCTCCATCATGGTTATAAAGGCAAAATAATATCTTTTTATTTTCTTGGGTTGTATTTAAATTCTTAGAAAAATAAACTAAATTAACGAGTTAGATGGGTTTTAGACATTTTCAAATATGTTATAAAAATATTTTTTGATACTAAAACTCAGCTTTTTCCCGTTACTAATTTTTTATATTTTATACCTTCAAGGAGAGACCATGGGATTGTTCAGTAAGCTTAAATCAATTAAAAATGCCGTCACTGGTGGTGCTGCAAAAGTATATATTGAGAGTGAGGCCTTATCATTTACCGAACCTTTTAGAGTGATGATCACAGTACAAACAGATGATGCCCCAGTGAAAATAAACAGAGCTTATTTGAAAGTAGTGGCTTGCGAGGAAGTTGAAGTACCTGATGTTGATGTTGAATACGATAATGACAATGATCAAGCATATCGTAAGTTAGAAACAGTTTGGGCCTCAAATGATACAATAGATTTAGACCTTACAGTAGCTGATGGTCAAGAACTAGAAGCCAATGAAACCTATAAATGGGAAGTTGAGGTAGAACTGCCACAAGGAGCTCCAGCTATCTACAGAGGACATTATTGTCAGCATGTATATCGAGCTTTTGCTGGGTTAGATTGTTTTGGCAACGATCCAGATTCTGGTTGGGTTGAATTAGTGGAATAACTTAAGAAAGGTAGGTGTTGTTGGATAATACATAAATTGTTAGGTAATTTATCAGTTTGCGTTTATAAGCAAGTCTTTATTAGCCTTGTTGTAAAGTAAGCTTCTTTAATAGCCAATTATTTTTCGTGTGATATTTAAAACAGCCTCTCAACTAACCTGATAAAAAAACCGAGCGCCTGTGAAGTGATCCCCATAAAGTTGGACATTTCACTGGCTCGGTTTTTTTAGCTTAGTCTTCTTAAGCTTTTTTTCTTAGGTAATGACTTTGATTCTCAGCCAAACCATCTATCCTATCTTACGTGGCAGCGTATCAGATTGATACATGGATATTTGATGATTGTCAGGGTCGGCAATTTCTGCAGACCATCCACCCGGTGCATGGCTAACGGGTGTCACAATCGTCACGCCCTTTTCAGACAGAGCATTGATTGTGTCGTCAATCCCGCCTTCAGGAAGATCAAACACAATAATAGGAGAATTCCCAGGTCGCGAATCTTGTTTAAAAAAGAGTAGCTCTATTTCATTTGCTGTTTTGGCTAACAGCCAATCGTCATCTTCCCCGTCTTCGCTCATTCGTTGCACATGGAGACCAAGAACGTCTCGGTAAAAAACCTCCGTTCTATCCACATCACTGATGTAATAACAAATGGCGCCAATTTTACTCTTAGTAAACATGTTTTCATCCTTCTTTAATGATTGGTACACCCTTATGTTGCCGTAAAAGGCGATTTTGTGAGCTCACCATAAAAAGATGTCCATCGGGATCGTGACTGGCCAATATGGCCTCGTGATGACGTGACATGTGCAGCAAGGCTTGGCGAATTTGCCCGAAGGCCAACTCTCCTTTTAAGTTCGACACCCCAAAGGCATGTCGTCCATCAAATTGCTGCCAGCGCCGCTTGATTTGTATAATACGTTGTCGCAGTGTCCCATCGGATACGCGCAATAACCAAGCCACCTCAGCTTTGGTGTGCCCAGCCAATGCCAGCATGGCCGTTGTTCTAAGACTTGGCGGCAATGTAGCAACAAAATCAGCCAACGGCACCTGATGGTCAACTTGGGGTTCCAATAAAAGAAGAGAAGAAGCTTCGCGCTTTTGCCGACGCACTGCAGATCGTGCCTCAAAGGCGGCACGCTTTTTTAAAGCACCAAATACCCATCGACGGTTTTCACTAGAGGACAAATCCGTACGTCCTGCCTCCACTGCCGCCAGAAGAATCACCTGCAGAAGATCCTCCGCCTCATCAAACCGTCGAGCCACTTTGCGAGCATAATGAAGCAACTGAGTATAAGAAGTTTGGCTAAGCTTCATGGTGTTCTCTAGCAAGAATACGCCATATCGAAATACCCTCAATTGCACTGGCCATTTCTTGTTGGACTATCCCACCCACTTCTTCCACATAAGAAGAGATCTCTCCAGATTGTCGATAGTTCTTGTAGTGTCGATAATGCCCCGAAATGAGCTCATCCAATTCCATACTCACTTTCCCTAACAGGCTTTTTGCTTCCGTATAATCGGCCACTAACACGACTTTTGAACGCTCCATCATACATTTAAGTAGGTCGCACGCTTTCTGCTTTGGTAGCTCATGCAAGCACAACACACTGACTGCAAAATCAAATTGACGAGGCGCTATTTCTAAGGCGTCGATACATTCAAAACTAAGGTGCTTAACAGCGTTTTGCTTGCGCTTTAATTCAGCGTATTCAATCATTCCACTGTCGGTATCAACGCCATATCCGCTGCCAATTTTATCCGCTAATTGAAAAAGCAAATCCCCCGTCCCGCAACCGACCTCAAGTAAAGACGACCCTTCATCAATCAGCTCGATCAACTCCCTTCGTAATGGCGATAAAACTCGATCAGCAATATGACTTTTGATCCACACTTTAAGATTCATAGGAAAAGAACCCAAATACCCTTCAGCTTTCCTGTCGTTTTCCTTTGCCAATTAAGTAGACTAAAAAAATCAAAGCAACAACACTGTCGAAGGCAATCGTCAATATGGCGGTGTCTAGATAGTGATTGCCAAGCGAAACCACCAGCCCAACGAAGATTAACTTGCTCACTGTGGCAACAAGGATAACCAAATCTCGGTGGGATTACCGGTGTACTGGCCGAAAGGCACCGAAGATCAGCATGGCCCTGTCCACTTGTCTACTTCCCACAATCACCGTGATAAGCGCGCAAAGTGCTTGTGTTTAATGGACTTGATATACGCATTCATATGGTGACACTAATTAGGTAAGCCTAGCTTAAGAATGTAATAAGTAAATAGAAATACGAGAAAAGCCCTTGTCGAGTTATGGTGCTGCGCGCCTACCTAAAATAGTGTCAACGAAAATACCCGGTAGTAAGTAGGCAGCTAAAAATAAAGTATTTTGCGTTAGATAGCTTGCTAGCTATAGAGAAAACAGTGAGAGAATGCTGCCTATAAAGAAGGATGTTGATAATCAGCAATAGTGGAACAGCAACCAATCCGAATCCCTAGCCGACTGCACCTTGAAGAAGTGAAGCGACTAAAGAGACCAAGGTTGCCTGTACAAGAATATTTAAATCAATCATGTATCCAGACGCCCACAGCAGGACGCTATGTTAGCTGCGTCCTGCTGGCTGCGCTTGTTAAGCGGCTACCTCGAGCATAGGTATTTGCATGCCAATTTTTGTGCTTGCAAACTGCATATCGCCACTGGCTATTGATTGGGCTTTATATCCAGAGCCAATTAAATCTTTTATATATAATTTGTTATATATAAACATAAAAACGAGATTGGATAGGCCAAACGTAAACATTGCAAGAATGAACATAATGACCGCCCACTTCCAGTCCCCCCTGAAAAGTGGTGGAAAGAAACCAAAAAAGAATACCGTCCATGAGAAGCCAACAGGTGCTTCTTTCATGGCTCCGGTATTTGGGTTTTTGAAAATTATTGATGTAAATGCCATGTTTTCTCCTTATTGCCCAAATTATTTCGCCTAGATAGTCGGGCAGTCTATCTGGACGCTTAACATCTATGGACACCCCGATTTTTGCAAGCAAAATTAAGTATTAACAAGAGTAGTTTTGCAGCCATTTATTCGGATTTTGTACGAGATATTAATAGTCTCTATCCCTGACGCTTTACTAACTCAAAATAGCGCTGACTTGGCTCTAATCATTTTGGCGTTTTCTACGAAACGATGTTAGTCCCAGAATTTCCAAGTCACAGTCTTAACACTATCTTGTCATCACCCTTTTTTTCCTTAGCAAAACTTGGTGTATCAACTCTTTCAATTTAATTTTTTTGAGCTCTTGATTTCTACATAACACTTTATTAACTATATTTTTTTACAGTTTTATTAAAAGCACACAACTGAAAAACAGATTTTGCTAAATCAATACCAGTTGTATGAATGGTATTCATAACGACTTCCTTTTAAACTGACTTACTCAGTATAGAAAGAGGTATCCATTTCATTATTTTAATAGTGCGCTTGCTCGTTTAGACAATTCAAAAAAATCGCCAACACCTTTATAAACAACTGAAAAATAATGCTTTTATAAGTCTATTAACAAAATCCGAAATTGAAAAAACGAGTATACGTGTTATTTGATCTTTCTTTTAGGTAAACGCAACGCATCATATCTAAAAAGTCATACCTAAAAAATAGCACAAGACAAATATCCTTATTCATTGATATTAAAAGGTTTTGTATTTTTCTACCAGTAAAAAAACGCAACATTGTGATTATTTTTTAGATGAAGCGAGCCAATAATTGGCACCTCAAGGGAATTAAAGGGTCTGCCCCCTTTAATTAAAAATCCGCTTCTAGAACAACAAAAGAAAGGATTTATCCTTCCTTCGTGTCTATAAATTTAACATGATGAAACAAGTTTCATTACTCGGTTAGAGTAATGAAGATGGTACAGTGACAGGATAACTACTGGCATTAGGCTTCCATGAGAATTTTTACCGAGTTATGATAAAACAGCTTTTAAATGAGCATGAGTCATTGTTAAACAGCCTCGAACCTTTTCCCTATACAACCTCATATAACATTTAGCTTTCTTTTCGTTTCCCTTTGCCAACTAAGTAGACTAAGAAAATCAAAGCAACAACACTGTCGAAGGCAATCGTCAACATGGCGGTGTCTAGATAGTGATTGCCAAGCGAAACCACCAGCCCAACGAAGATTAACTTGCTCACTGTGGCAACAAGGATAACCAAGTCTCGGTGTACTGGCCGAAAGGCACCGAAGATCAGCATGGCACCCACCAACGTGATAAGCGCGCCCCAACTGCGCACCACCAACTCAGCCAAAGGATGATCCAGCGTTTGACCGAAGGTTTGCATAAGCGCCGTTTGCGGGGAAACCAACGCAATGACCATAGTGCACGTCATTACTCCTGCAACCAGCATGATCCATTTGATGTTGTTTTCGATAAGTAGCATTTGAGAAACTCCTTTTGAGTGATAACACGTTAGTTAGTTTTTATTCGTTATGTGTGCGTTGGTTCGGGCTGTTTTTCAATTTTACTCTGACGCTAATTATTGAATTTGGGGCGCTAAAGGACAATGATGTTAATGCCTAAAAGTCACAAAAAATACCTTATAATATAGGCACTCATTAACGATAGGACAAACAATGAAGCCCGCTGCCACACCTAAAAATGCCATCGATAAGAACATGTTAGGTGTGTTTCGCTATAGTCGTCGTGCTATTGAATTAGTATGGCAAACCTCTCCAGCGCTAACCATTGGTTTGGCAATAGCAACCTTGATTGCGGGTGCTGTCCCTGCCGCTATGGCCTATGTGGGGCAATTAATTGTCGATGCGGTGGTCGCCGCCATGGCAATGTACCAGCAAGATCAAATTCTGCATTATCAAACCGCTCTTAGCTATGTTGTCGTTGAGGGCATTTTGGTTTTAATCATTGCCGCTGCGCAACGTTCGATCACGGCTCAACAGGCTATACTGCAAGGTTTACTTGGCCACAAGGTCAACATGCTAATTCTGGAGAAAGCCCAGACATTAACACTTTCACACTTTGAGGATTCCGAATTTTACGACAAGCTGGTGCGCGCCCGTCGCGAAGCCTCTAGTCGTCCACTCGCGCTGGTCAAAAAAACTTTCGCTCTGATCCAAAACGCCATCTCTCTTACAAGCTTTGCCGTTTTATTATGGCAATTCTCCCCTTGGGCCTTAGGGTTATTAGTGCTCGGCGCATTACCTGCTTTTGTGGCTGAAGCCAAATTTTCAGGGGATGCCTTCATCATGTTTCGCTGGCGCTCCCCAGAGGTTCGTCAGCAAAATTATCTGGAAACCCTGTTATCTAGGGAAGACAACATCAAAGAAGTACGTCTCTACCAATTAGGCGAGCGTTTCTTACAACGTTACACAAAAATTTTTCTCAAGCTATTCAAAGAAAGTAAGCGTTTAATTCTACGCCGTGAAAGCTGGGGATTCGCCCTCGGCATCATCAGCACCTTAGTATTTTATGGAGCTTATGGCTGGATTGTCAGTGATACCATTATCGGTGCCATTACATTGGGGCAGATGACCATGTACCTGTTGCTGTTCAAACAAGGGCAAGGCTCAGTATCCGCTTCGTTAACCTCGATTAGCGGCATGTACGAAGACAATCTTTACCTGTCTAACTTATATGAATATTTGGAACAAGAAACCCCATCATCGCGACAAGGCTTATTGGTCGGCCCAAAGCCCAACGATGGCATTCGCTTCGAAAATGTCAGCTTTCAATACCCAGGTAGTACAAAACCCGCCCTATCCGCAATCAACCTGCATATTAGACCCGGACATAGCCTCGCCATTGTCGGTGAAAATGGTTCAGGGAAAACCACCTTAATTAAGCTACTTACTCGTCTTTATAACCCGACTGAAGGGCGAATTTTGCTCGATGGCTTAGATTTGCTTGAATGGGACGAAACTAGCCTATTAAAACGGGTTGGTGTGATATTCCAAGACTTCGTACGCTATCAATTCATTGTCGGTGAAAACATAGGGGCTGGCGACAATGACCATTTCAACGATCAAATAGGCTGGCAAAAAGCCGCCGAACTTGGCAAAGTCACCGACTTTATCGACCAACTAAAAAGCGGCTATAACACGCAATTAGGCCGCTGGTTTAAAGATGGACAAGAACTGTCAGGTGGCCAATGGCAAAAAGTCGCCCTAGCTCGCGCCTTCATGCGCGAAGAAGCTGACATACTGGTTCTCGATGAACCCACAGCAGCCATGGATGCCCAAGCAGAGGCCAATATATTCCAACACTTCCAACAACACACCAAAGACAAGATGGCGATTTTAATATCCCATCGTTTCTCTACGGTTCGCCTCGCCCACGAAATCATCGTCATGAGCCAAGGCCAAATCAAAGAACGCGGCACCCATGAAGCCCTACTTGCTCAACAGGGTCAATATGCTCACTTATTTTCCTTACAAGCACAGGGCTATCGCTAAACGAAATACAAAAACATCAAGAGACCAATTTAAGGAGCTAGGATTCTGGGGATTAAGGGGTAAGAGTATGATTATATCTAATTTTACTCTGATCCTAGTTATCCTCTGCCCCCCAATTATAAAGTTGTTTTAATGGGGCATTTTTGAAAAGTCAGAGATTTGCTGCTCGATACTTGCTAAACACGATGCTTTTTCATTACTCACAGTGGTCGTTTTTATAAGCCTGTTACGAATCGTTTTTAAAAAACCTAACTCGTACTCTAGCTCATTTTCAATGAAGGGAGAAACACACACCTCTTTAACAGAGTAATGCTTTCCTAATACTGTCAGAACATTGCTTGGCGCATTTTTTAGAGCAAAGAACATAGCATAATTAAGGCCCCTAGTCGTGGCGGCATCAGAATGGGCCTTTAATAAATCTGCGATGTTTAACCAAGGTTTCGCGCCTGTTTCTATTTGCCCCAGTACATATGCCCATTTTTCAGGCTGGTTATATAAACTCATAAGATACGACTTCTCCCCCATCTTTGCCATATCGGCTAACACAGCCTCTGAGGTATGAAGGTGTAACTCTGCTAGTGTGACACTTGAATAGATAAGACCGATCAATATTAATATGCACTTCATATGTTAATAACTCACTTCCAGTATGTCGTCATAACTTGATGAAATTTGCTGTCGTATGCTTCTTGGCATAATAATACAGCCCGTTGATGCATCGCATAAAACGCTCAGATCGATTGCTATCAAACTCAAACCTGCAACATGAATCCCTCTCTATTTATAATGACAACATTGGTTGAAATGGTAGTCGTTTTGTTAGGTAAAGTAGAAGAGCAAGCAGGTTTGTCACACCGGTTGCAGGGTAATAGTATTCG
Source organism: Marinomonas sp. THO17 (assembly GCF_040436405.1). Taxonomy (NCBI): domain Bacteria; kingdom Pseudomonadati; phylum Pseudomonadota; class Gammaproteobacteria; order Oceanospirillales; family Oceanospirillaceae; genus Marinomonas; species Marinomonas sp. THO17. The sequence goes on from NZ_AP031575.1 coordinate 1,268,820, forward strand.
TCATAAACGAGTTTTATCCTTTTCATATTTAGGAAAGCAAGCCATATCAGTAGGCTTAAAACTCACCGCGAAACAATGGCGGCAAGGAGTTACGCAATGCGTAAAAACACTACGCGAAGCATCAAGTATTTTAACGTGAAATTCGCGGGGATCCCTCAGTTGTACTAGTTCAGGCTCTGCCCCCAATTATTTCAGTTTGTGTTTTACAGGCCAAATCACTCCTAATTTTTTGAGGTTAAAAATGGCGGTTTTATTACCCTGTTCGGCTGCTAATCGATACCACTTCTTGGCAAGAGTATAGTCTTTCTCTACACCGTAACCATTATGATAATACACTCCTAAATTATTTTGAGCATCTGAATCATTGAGATCTGCTGCTTTTAGGTACCACTTTCTTGCTTCATTATAATCTTGAACAACACCTAGACCTTTCTCATATAAACAAGCGATATTAAATATTGCTATAGCCTCATTTTGCTTTGCCGCTTTTAAAAACCAATTCATAGCTTCTTCATAATTGACAGGGACCCCTAGGCCATTCTCAAACAAGACGCCAAGGTTATTTTGTGCTGTGGCGTTACCTTGTTCTGCAGCTTTTTTATACCAAAAATAAGCTGTTTGATAATTTTGTTCGACGCCCATTCCTTCATCGTATAAATACCCAAGGTTGTGTTGCGCTCTTGCATAGCCTTGTTGTGCGGCTTTTAAATACCAAGACGCCGCTTGTTGAACGTCTTGTTCAACCCCTAGACCATCTTCGTACATATAACCAAGGCTGTTCTGCGCCCTTGCATAGCCTTGTTGTGCGGCTTTCTCATACCAGAAAAAAGCCGTTTGATAATTTTGTACTACGCCCATTCCTTCATAGTATAAATACCCAAGGTTGGTTTGCGCCGTTGCATAACTTTTTTGTGCGGCTTTTAAATACCAAGACGCCGCTTGTTGAACGTCTTGTTCAACCCCCAGACCATCTTCATACAAGTACCCAAGGTTGGTTTGCGCCCTTGCATAGCCTTGTTGTGCAGCTTTCTCATACCAAAAATAAGCCGTTTTATAATTTTGTACGACACCATTTCCTTCATCGTATAAATACCCAAGGTTGGTTTGTGCACTTGCATCACCTTGTTCAGCGGCTTTCAAATACCAAGCTGCCGCTTGTTGAACGTTTTGTTCAACTCCTAACCCCTCCTCAAAGAACACTCCAAGGTTGTTTTGCGCTGTGGCGTTACCTTGTTCTGCAGCTTTTTTATACCAAAAATAAGCTGTTTGATAATTTTGTTCGACGCCCATTCCTTCATCGTATAAATACCCAAGGTTGGTTTGCGCCCTTGCATAACCTTGTTGTGCGGCTTTTAAATACCAAAAAAAAGCTGTTTGATAATTTTGTACGACACCATTTCCTTCATCGTATAAATACCCAAGGTTGTGCTGCGCTCTTGCATAACCTTGTTGTGCGGCTTTCTCATACCAGAAAAAAGCCGTTTGATAATTTTGTTCGACGCCTATTCCTTCATCGTATAAATACCCAAGGTTGGTTTGCGCCCTTGCATAACCTTGTTCAGCGGCTTTCAAATACCAGGCTGCCGCTTGTTGAACATCTTGTTCAACCCCCACCCCCTGCTTATACAACACCCCAAGGTTGGTTTGTGCACTTGCATAGCCTTGTTCTGCGGCTTTCAAATACCAAGCTGCCGCTTGTTGAACGTCTTGTTCAACTCCTAGCCCCCCCCCAAAGAATACTCCAAGGTTGTTTTGCGCTGTGGCATTGCCTTGTTCTGCGGCTTTTTTATACCAAAAAAACGCCAAGTGATAATTTTGCTTAACACCATTACCTTTTTCGTAAAAATACCCAAGATTGGTTTGAGCATTTGCATTGCCTAGTTCTGCAGCCTTTTTATACCAAAAAAAAGCCGTTTGATAATCTTGTACGACACCAATTCCTTCATCGTACAAATACCCAAGGTTAGTTTGCGCTCTTGTATAGCCTTGTTCTGCAGCTTTCAAATACCAAGCTGCTGCTTGCTGAACGTCTTGTTCAACCCCTAGCCCCCCCTCAAACAACACTCCAAGGTTGGTTTGCGCTCTTGCAAAGCCTTGTTCTGCGGCTTTCAAATACCAAGCTGCTGCTTGCTGAACGTCTTGTTCAACCCCTAGCCCCCCCTCAAACAACACTCCAAGGTTGGTTTGCGCTCTTGCAAAGCCTTGTTCTGCGGCTTTCAAATACCAAGCTGCCGCTTGCTGAACGTCTTGTTCAACCCCCAGACCACCCTCAAACAAAACTCCAAGGTTGTTTTGAGCTGTGGCATTGCCTTGTTCTGCGGCTTTCAAATACCACGCAGCGGCTTGTTGAACGTCTTGTTCAACCCCCAGACCACCCTCAAACAACACTCCAAGGTTGTTTTGTGCGCTTGCATTACCTTGTTGTGCGGCTTTCTCATACCAAGAAAAAGCCGTTTGATAATTTTGTTCGACTCCAATTCCTTCATCGTATAAATAACCAAGGTTGGTTTGGGCGCTAGCATAACCTTGTTCTGCGGCCTTCAAATACCAAGTTGCCGCTTGTTGAACGTCTTGTTCAACCCCCAGACCATCTTCGTACAAGTAACCAAGATTATTTTGTGCTCTTGCATAACCTTGTTGTGCGGCTTTCTCATACCAAGAAAAAGCCGTTTGATAATTTTGTTCGACTCCAATTCCTTCATCGTATAAATACCCAAGGTTGGTTTGTGCCCTTGCATAGCCTTGTTCTGCGGCCTTCAAATACCAAGCCGCCGCTTGTTGTACATCTTGTTCAACCCCTAACCCTTCCTCGTACAAATACCCAAGACTGGTTTGCGCATAACGATCATCTTGATCCGCTGCTAATCGATACCATTTCGCTGCTTCTACATAGCTTTGCGCTACACCATATCCCTCTTCATATACAAAACCGAGATTAGCTTGAGCATAAGAACTGCCTTGTTCAGCAGCCAATTGATACCACTTGGCTGCTTTTTGATAATCTTGCGATACGCCTAAGCCTTTAAAATAAAGATCCGCTAAATTATATTGAGCATGAAAGTATCCCTGCTCTGCTGCTTGACGATATAAGGCAGCCGCCAAGTCGTAATCCTGAGGAAGTTCTTGTCCACTTTGATACCACCAGCCCAAATTATTCTGGGCTTCTGCTACATTTCCATTAACCGCTTGTCGCATATATTCAAGCGCTTTGGTGATATTTTTTTCGACCCCTTTCCCTTCATAGTACATTCGTCCTAAAAGAATCTGAGCCTGATGAGATCCAAACTTAGCGGCCTCTGAACAAAACTGTAAGGCCTCTTCATAACTATTCAATTCATATTCAAAAACACATTTCCCTTTTGCATATTCCTCAACTAAATTACTATTTTCAGATGGATTAATGTCTTCTAATGTAGGAAGGCCTTGCTCTTTATTAGCCACTGGCATACATCCAATAAGCAAAATAAGAGTCAAAAGAGAGGAAAACCGAATAATGAATTTCTTTGATACATTAATGTAATACATGTAATCATCCTGTATGCAAACCGCATTCATCTTAAACGGCAAAAGTAAAGCAATCAATAAGTTATATCTTATTACCCTGTCTTTTTGAACTTAAAAATTCACCTGACAAGTATTTTTTCTTAGTAAAAGTAATGCATTAAAACTGCGTTGAATCAGGCTTGCTCACTAATTTTTAAAACAATGAGCAACAAAACTTTGCAGGTCAAGAGAAAATGCCGACTTCCCTCAGTTCGATGGCTGACTTAGTCTTTATTTACTTTAAACTGATTCTCTGTCGCAGCAAAATGAAACCCACCAATGCGGAGTCGTTAAATAATTGTAATCAGAGTAAAATTAAAACACTGCAATCAATAACACCGTTATTTTTTAAAGCAAACCTCTTTTCTTGGCGTATTCACTAAGCCAATATACATAGGCTTGAATGTCTTCATCACAGGCAAAATGGGTTGGCGGTTATTAGCACGCTGAATAATGTGCTCAGCATAACTTGGAATAGACACTCTTGGACGACGTGACATGGAGACTCCTTTCTCTCATACTTTAAGAAAAAAGGAGAGCACGAAGAAGGATTCTGTAGAGGGTAAATTTAATTTTACACTGACCCTTTTAGTTATATATTAATAAGCACTTAATATGTTAATAACTCACTTCCAGTATGTCGTCATAACTTGTTGAAATTTGCTGTCGTATGCTTCTTGGCATAATAATACAGCCCGTTGATGCATCGCATAAAACGCTCAGATCGATTGCTATCAAATTCAAACCTGCAACATGAATCCCTCTCTATTTATAATGACAACATTGGTAGAAATAGTAGTCGTCTTGTTAGGTAAAGTGGTAGAGCAAGCAGGTTTGTCATACCGGTTGCAGAGTAATAGTATTCGTCATAAACGAGTTTTATCCTTTTCATATTTAGGAAAGCAAGCCATATCAGTAGGCTTAAAACTCACCGCGAAACAATGGCGGCAAGGAGTCACGTAATGCACAAAAACACTACGCGAAGCATCGAGTATTTTGACGTGAAATTCGTGGGGATTCCTCAGACCTGACCCTAATTATCAATAATTGCGATTAGCCATAAATATTTTAATTTACGCACAATAATCCTTAGAGTTTGAACGCCAAGTTAACCGGCAAAGGAGCGGAGTGTAGTGTTGCGCAATAATGCACGAAGTGCATGCGCATAAACGAAACGGAGGTTACTTTGTCCATGTGAACTTTTTGTTATGCATTTTCTAGTTTCTTGCTTAGTTCACTTAGAAACTGCCAATGATCCCCAGTATCAAACGCTGCCACCCAACGAGCTTGAACGGCCACCTCCATTTCAGTTGGGGAGATTGACCTAAGATAAACATCTACTTTTGAAAGCTTAATTGAAATATCTCCTAGCACCGAACCACGAGTGTACTTGGTTATAGATGCATCTTGCTTTACCTTTTTGAATCCTAGGCCGGAAAGTATTTCTTCTTCGCTAGTAGATTGAGTATCGCACTCAATTACTTTTATATATTTTGGGAATAATGCGAAAAAAGGTTTCTTATCTCCCATTTCACGATAAGGTAAAAACTTATATAAAGCAGTGATAACAACAAGAAGAACAACTACCGATATTATTTGAATTTCCATTTATACCTCTTGAGATGCATAACAATTAAGGGTTATAGTGCACGTTAAGACAATTCCAGAATTTCGCCAATACCTTTATAGGTAACTGAAAAGTAATGCTTTTATAAATCTATTTATAAAGTCCAAAACTGGAAAAACGAGTATGCGCGTTATCTCATCTTTCTTCTGGTTAAACGCAGCCTGTTATTTTTTCTACGAATATTCTTACTCATTGATACTAAAACGCTTTTTAATTTCTTGCTAGTGCAAAATGCGCATTTTCTTGACTATTGAATGGCACAAAACGAGCAATATCTTCGCAATATGGATTAAAAGGTGTCAGAGTAGAATTCGCGGAATAATATTTAATTTTACTCTGACCTAATTATTCCTTGTTATGCTTACTAACGAAGGTTTAGAGTCCATTTGACTCATAGCGGCCTCCTTGCCAAGACACTGAGCATGTTGTCTCGAACGCTCGCCCAGACACCATTAGCTTGCCCAACGCGGCCAACCCAGCGCGACATCGTGGCTATACGAACATTTCTGCGATACCTTGGCCCAGGGTATTGCCAGACACCGCTTATATTCCCTGCAAGGTAAATGGCGTCCAGAATAGCTTGGGCAGCACCCTCACCCAAATTGGGAGTAAATCCATGCGCGGCATCGCCCAGAAGTGGTACTCGGTGGGTACCCCAAGTGTGATTGCTGAGCTCATCAAGGTCATGCTGAATCCAAGCATCCTCTGGAACACTCTGAATTAGATTCTCAACACCAAAGCCCGGCTGTAGAAATTCATCAGTGGGGGCTGGAGTTCGAGGAGCACCAGCAGGGACAGCATGCGTAAGATAGATATAGGTGCCACTCAAAAGCGGGACGATGCCCACACGGCGCCCTTTGCCCCAAATCTCTATAGGGTTTCTTTGCCCGGAATGCAGGTCGGAGAGCCCACGCCAACAGGTTTCACCTGAGTAACGCCTCCGAGCGTTACTCCCCAGCAGTTTTCGGATACTGGATCCAAGTCCATCGGCACCAACCAAAAAATCAGCATTGACTTTATCTCCGTCCGACAACCAAACGCATACACCTTCAGCAGACTCTTTAAATTTTTTGACCGTAGTGGATGTACGGAGTGATGCGTGAGATGCGGCATTAAGGAGCTCACTGTGCAGTGCTGATCGCGTTACAGCCTGACCGCTTCGCGCTATCGAACGAATCTCGCGTCCACCTGATAGACCGAGTCTAAATTCTGAGAATTTTTGCCCCACAATATCAACCTCAACTGATCGAAGCGCGTCGAGTGCTTCGTCGTGGAGCATCAGGCCGGCACCAATTCCCTCTGCAACTGGACGCTGCTCAATGATAGTAACGTCACAACCACGGAGTGCTGATGCAAGCGTGAGGCCACCGATGCCAGCGCCCACTATAACAACGTGCATTTGTATATCTCCATGGGTTCAACTTTACAGCCTTTTTCTAGCATAACATTGTTAATAGTGCGCATTCGCGTTTATACAATTCAAAAACTTCACCAATATCTTTATAAATTTTAAAACTGGAAAAACGAGCATTTTCTTGATTATTGAATGGCACATAACGAGCAATATCTTCGCAATATGGATTAAAAGGTGTCAGAGTAGAATTCGCGGAATAATATTTAATTTTACTCTGCCCCTAATTATCTAGAATCCCTCTTAAACGCTTTGTTAGCCCGAAGTCAACGTTGCTGTAGAGTTCAGAACAATATTGGGATGCTTGGATAGAGTAAAGCTATGGTGTGCGATAATCGAAGATGCATCTAAATGAGGCTTACCGTGTGTTGTATGAGCATCCTCTATCAAGGTAACTTTGTAGCCTTTGCTTGCAGCACTAAACGCCGTTCTATCTATACAAAATTCTGTTGAAAAGCCACATATAAGCACATGCTCAATCTCATTTTCATCTAGATATTCTCTTAAGTTTGTATCATGGAACGAGTCTGGAGTTCTTTTGCGAATCTTATAGCTAGAATCGTTAATTGTTAAATCTGAAAACAGTTGCCAGCCATCACTTCCTGGCTCGAGTACTCCCGGGATTTCATGTTGTATAAATACAATTTTAATTTCAGACGAGCTAGCGTAACCCAACAATTGCTTAATGTTGCTTATTACACATTCAGATAAATATGGAGGATTGGCGGAACGAAAAACTCCATTTTGAACATCTACGACTAAAAGTGCCGATTTCATATTACTTCCTCCTAGGGTTAACGCCCCGCAAGCAAAGGCGCGCGTTAGCGCGTCCAGTGGAGCGAAGCGGAACGATTTTGCCTTACTTTGTTAAACCTTTATACGATACCACGCTGCCAACTCCTTTGTAGCCGCCAACTCTTTATTTGCAGTAATGATATTTTGCATGCCTATTGGTAGCTCAGTGGTTCTAGCCGCATGCGCAGCCTGAGTAAGTAAACCTAAATATGCCTCTTTGTTTGCTCTCTCGATAGTTTTATACTCGTTGCACAACTGCTGCAGTAGATTGAAAGAGTTAACAGCATCTGACTGATTTAATAAAAGCAAGTCGTAAGCGCCTGAGGTGTAAATCTCGTTCGACTGGTACTCTGGTATGTTTCCTTTCGATATTTCAACCGAAATAGAAATTAACTCTTTAGCTCTCTGTTCTATGCTCATGCTATCACTGGGGTTTAACGCCCAGCTAAGCCGCCGGAACGGAGTTGATTATTTTGTGCGAGCGTAGCGGAAAAGCACAAAACGAGCAACGCAGTGGAAGCCGGATTGAGCTGTTTGTTAAGCATTTAGCGCACCGTACTTGACTGCATTTGGTTCATCAAAAAACACAGTGATATTATCGGCCATACCAAAGTGCGTACCATCTTGAATTTCAAGAGCCGATATTATAACTAACCCTCCACCTTCAAGGTTTAAAACAATACTTTGAGGATAATATACCTTCTTTTTAAACAGTCCAGACTCTTTCACCCAGCTCCAGTCTATTAGAGTACTCGTGATTGTTTTACCAATTAGAAGTTTCCAGTTTTTCGAATTTGAAACCTCTACCTTCCTGCACTCGCTAACCTCTGATTGCAAGGGTGTCTTTAGAACGGATACTCCGTACTGAAAAAATTCGTCTCCCCATATGAAACCAAACACCTGCCCCGATGCCATATGCAAGTTTGCGCCGTAATCTAGAGAATCAAAACTTCCGCTTCCGGAAAAATCTGTTTCGTAACCATCGTAGTTGATTTCGAAATACTCTACTTTATGTATTTCCTCTCCAACCAACAATTCAACTAAATTTTCGTACTCGGTTTTTGTCATGGTGATGCTTAACGCTTTTATAAACGGCGCGCGCTTTTTGCGCGTCCAGTTGCAGCCGTTTTTGGCTGCAACGATGTTTGATAAACTTGTTAGCTGTATGCAACGTGCTTACCTTTGATTTCAATTTTGAACTCTGTGGCATATACCTGCCATTGAACCCACGGCTCTCGATCAAGGAAACCACCAAATTCAAACAGCTCCCCATTAAACTCTAAATTGGTAATTTCATCTAAAGGCAACTCCGGTGATGGATGGGGCTTACCTTCGATGTTGTCATACCAGAACAGCGGCACCTCTTTAGACACATTACCCAGATACAACACACCCTGATCAATGATCCAGTCATTGCCGCCAGAATCCGAGTGCTCTTTACTCATAAAAGCACCTTCGAACTCAATTGAAATTGAGTCATCACTTCTAGTGATTTTTTTCACTACGGCATCATGAAAGCTAAATTTATCGAATTCTGATGTAATCATGGTTTTACAGCTAATGCCTAAAGCAGAGGCAAAAATGGAGCGCAGCGGAATTTTTGTCCTGCTGGCTGTACTTGTTAGCTTTTGGTTGTTTTGACATAGTGTGTTAACGCTATTTGTTCAATAATTATTGCTTCGGCCACTTTCCGTGAACCTTCCATAAACCAGCACTTACGGCCTGGTTTTGCATTTTTAGAATGGTACTCCCACATTTCATCGAAGAATAGAATCCACATATAAGCTTTGCCGGATCTTGGAATATGTACATTTTCATCTGTTATTACATCACCATCTTCGTTAAGGAACTCTGGCCATATACAGTAAATTCCTTGTTCGTTTATATCTTCTCCGTCGTAATGCAGATCTGATCTATACCCCTGAAAAGGTCTGCTCTTGCGACCACCTTCCTCTTGAGTAAAAAATCGATACTCCACTAAAAAATCTGGAAGTCTGCCATTTCTTTTTTGATAAGGTTCCCACATATCTTAATTTTTGTGAAAGCTAACGCCCACATAAAAGGCGGAGCGTCAGCGACGTCCAGCGCAACATAGTGGAGCAATTTTTGATGTGCTTGTTAGATGGCATTACCACCGTTCCCTATTGCCGGAAATACAAAACGTGACACAGCAAGAGCGCCCGAGACAAATGCTAAAAAATAAAACTCTTTAGAGTTGAAGTTGCCCGCTCTTGATGGGGCAACTAAAGCTGCTTGCACTGGCTTTAAAGCAGCAACCGACAGACTAAATAGACAGACTGCCAAACAAACAGCACCTGTAACTTTCATGCCTATTGGGGATAGCCCGCCACTTAATCCACCGCCACCCAGGTACATAGCAAATAATAAGCCTGCATTCCAAATTAAAACGAAAGCAACTATTACGGACACCTTCAAGCTAACCAATGATCTCAATTCCAGCTTCATATCTCTCCTTGTCTTCTAACGCCTCAAACACCGGCGCAGTTAATGCGTCCGGGTGCTTTGACTTGTTAAATTCTTTACGAGGCTTAGCTGCCAAATCTTCTCAGCTTTAGTTCCTAAATACCAAAAACTCAAAGCGAGCAGCGCGAAGAATATTGCTTTATGTGTGCCTTCCCAAAAGTATTCAAAAAACCTGGTATATAAATTTATGAATATAAACGTAAGGCCAAAGCCTCTAGTCATTGCATCATCGTACTTTACACCGTGATAGATAGACCCTATTGCGGCAACTGCAAATAGTATTGACCAGTGAAATAACTCGATTTGATTTGCGCGTTGCCAAGACTCACCATCACCGTAGTTGCCGAAAATCGACATAATCCAAAGAGCAATAAACAAATAAAGCAACCCAACGGCTTTAGTTGGCCCCAGAAACTCATTTCTTGATTGCCACTGATTAAATGCGTATGAACCACAAAAAACCAACACAAAACCAAAAAGAACGAACCTTAACGGATAGTTCATACCAAGATAGTAAGCCCCCCAGCCAGATGCATACCCAGTTTCAGCACCAAACCAGCTACCTAATGAAAGCAGCGAAAACAACCATACCAATTTTGAGGGAAACCAAAGGCCCAATGCGGCATAAACGATTGCTGCTAATAGCAACAGTAATGAAAAATGTCCAGTGCCCGTATCTATCGCCTTGCCTAAAAAGGTAATAGATATTGCTGTAGCTGCTGCACCAAGAAAGAAAATTGCTTCGTTACTATAAACCTTATTGGAATATTGGCCTTTTCTTCGTAAGCCCAGAAAATATAAGCCGCCTGATAAAGCGGCAAAGCCAATACATTTTACGGAATCTGGGGCACTAAACAGCTTTTTAAATAACTCGATAAGCCACTTGTCAGCGAGAGCAGAAGATATTGAAATAACGATACAAGTAATAGCCAACCAGAATGAGTATTTAGCTATGCGTTTCCAATCAAAAGAAGTTACTTTATATGCAGACTGAAGTCTATTTCTCTCTGCTTCAGAAATAATATCATTTTCTAGCCAGTGATTAATGGCTTTATCGAGCACTCTTCCTTCTTTCTTTGATACCTGCATCGATTTCGACTCCATGTGAATTTAACATTTTTAATAGTGCGCATGCGCGTTTAGACAATTCCAAAATTTCGCCAATACCTTTATAAGCAATTGAAAAGTAGTACTTTTATAAACCTATTAACAAAATCCAAATCTGGAAAAACGAGCATGCGCGTTATTTCATTTATCCACAGCACGTTATTTCTACAGCGGTTATTTTTATCCATTGATACTAAAAGACTTTTTATTTTTCTACCAGCGTAAACGCGCAATACCATGATTATTTTTTAGACAAAGCGAGCCAACCATTAGCAACCTCAAAAATAAACTGTATATTTATACAGTATTGTTTAAAATATCCACAAGGAGTGTGTGATGTCTTCTAGTCCGTTTCTTAATTTTATTCGACATGAATTACGTCTTCGCGGCTATAGCTTAAAAACTGAAAAATCATACCTTTATTGGATCAAATATTTCATTCGGTTTCATAAGCTACAACATCCTCAAAACATGGGTGCAGAAGAGGTAAAAGCGTTCTTATCGTTTCTCGCCGTTGAACAGCATGTTGCTATTAATACCCAAAAGTCTGCGTTGAATGCTCTCGCCTTTTTGTACAACAAGTTACTGGATAAACCATTGGGTGATTTAGGGTTCCAGCATGCTAAACAAGGTCGACGCTTACCCATTGTTTTAACCGCTAACGAAATTAAACAAATCCTCAGCGGCTTAAATGAACGGGATTATTTGATATTTTCATTACTTTATGGATCGGGGCTAAGAATCAGCGAGTGTTTACGTATTCGTATCCAAGACATTAATTTGGATCAAGGTAGTTTGGCGGTAAGGTGCAGTAAAGGCAATAAAGACAGAACCACCATTCTGAGTCGAAAATTAGCAGAGGCATTAAACAAGCAAAAGTCACATGCGTTAAACATCCAACAAGAAGACAACACTAAAGGTTATGGCCCTTCTTTACCCTTTGCACTGTCTAAAAAATACCCGAATGCCTTTCGTCAATTAAGTTGGATGTTTTTATTTCCCTCAACATCTATATGCCCGCACCCTTTAACAGGTGAATTATGCAGACACCATTTGCATGATTCTGTACCTCGTAAGGCACTAAAAAATGCAGTCTCCAAGGTAGGGATTAACGACAAGAGAATAAATTGCCATACTTTTCGACATTCTTTTGCAACTCATTTACTCATGGCAGGACGAGACATAAGAACCGTTCAAGAATTATTAGGCCATAACGATGTATCGACAACTCAAATTTATACTCATGTTATAGGCCAACATTTCGCGGGGACAGACAGTCCTCTAGATCAAATCTTGTAACAATTTCCTGTCACTGTCTGATGGCGCTTCGCTTATCAGACCTACTTGCAACTTCAAACAATGTTTAATTGCAAAAAGAGGTAATGAGCTACTGGTGAAAATTCTCGACGCGCTTTTTAATGCAGTAATGGATTGCGCGAAAGGACTCAAAAGATTTTTTGGTTACTTTTGTGGCGCTACTCCTAAATTCAAATAAGAAGTTACCCGCCTAGCCTTCCCCAGAATTAAAAAGCGGAAAAAAGCACCCTAACCAAAGCCAATCAGAGGAAACAAAAGCCCTCTCCGGCACAGGAAACATTAGACTTGCCCTATAAAAACCAAAATACAACTTTTACTGTAAACTAAAGTTGTATTTTAAAAGGGAAAGGAGCATAAGATTTCATCAGGTGTGAAACGCTTTTAAACGTAAAAAGAGATAATTCGCTTCATGAGGCAATTCTCGACACGTTCCTGAATGTGCGAAAGGATTAAAGCGACTTTTTGGTTACTTTTGTGGCGCTAGACAAAAGTTACCCGCTCAGCAGAGCGGAAAAATGCTCCCCAACCAAAGCCAATCAGAAGCAAATACAGAAGCCTCGGGTAGTACAAAACGCTTTTAATGTAAAAAGAGATAATGAGCCACTGGTGAAAATTCTCGACACGTTCCTGAATGTGCGAAAGGACTCAAAAGATTTTTTGGTAACTTTTGCATCGTTTGGCAAAAGTTACCCGCCTAGCAGGGCGGAAAAAAGCTCCCCAACCAAAGTCATTCAGAGGAACCCGAAAATAATTCGGGAAAGAAATAGAAAAATACTCCCCAACCAAAGCCAATGAGAAGCAAATACAGAAGCCTCGGGCAAACACTTCATTTGCTCTCCCATTACCTCAGGCCATTATTCGACAAAGGCGCAAACTCGCGGCCTAACAGGTAAACGTCTTCTATACCGTGAGGGCTGCGGGCGATGTTGGGCAGTTTGCCCCATTGTTCAAAGCCGTTGGCAGCGAAGAAGCGAAGGCTATTGTGATTGGAGGCGTAAATGTAGGCCACTAAATGCACAAAGCCAATTTGCGCTCTTGCGTCTAGTAGGGATTCCAGCAAGGCTTTGCCCACGCCAATACCTTGCCAATCTGGCAGTACGTATAGGCTGATTTCCGCTGCTTGATCAAAAGCCGGTAAACCATAGAAAGGTTCTATTGAACACCAAGCAAGAATTTGTTGGTCTTGTTCGGCGATGAGTATAGGGTGAGTGTCTGTCATGCTCTCCAGCCAATCCATCACGTCCAGCAGTGCAATATGGGTATGCGGGTGAGACGCAGCATGAAGGTCGCAAGCTTGGAATACGTCGAGCATGGCAGCAGCGTCTTCAAACTCAGCACGTCGTACTTTACAGTTTAAAGCCACTTCTGCCCTTCCTTATGCTATCGACAGTTAGCCTTGTTCAAGCAAACGGCGCAGGTCGATGATGGCGGTATTGGCGCGAGAAATGTATGACGCCATGACCAAAGAGTGGTTTGCCAACACACCAAAGCCGCTGCCATTAAGGATGAATGGCGACCAAATGCTGGTTTGCGTGGCTTCCAGTTCGCGAATGATCTGACGCAAGCTCACCAAGGCATTTTTGTCTTGTAGGGTAAACACAAAGTCCACTTCGATGGCGCGTAAGATGTGAATCAAGGCCCAGCTCGCACCGCGTGCTTCGTAGAATACATCATCCACTTTTGACCAAGGGGTTTTGACGTATTGGTAAGCGCCTGAGTCGTTACTTTGACGCGCACTGGTGTCGCCCGCGAGGTCGGTATTTTCTCTCACATTGGCCACACTGGCAGACAAGCGTTGTGACAAGCTGCCTAAACGGGTGCTCACATCGGATAGCCAATCGGATAAATTGTCCGCACGAGCATAGAAGTTGGCTTTGTTGTTGCCCTGCCCGGCTAAGCGATCAAGGTATTCTTGCAGTTCTTGATTACCACGACGGTATTCGCTTTCACTGGAAGGCAAGGCCCAGCTACGCGTATCAAAGTTGAATTGCGGTTCGGCGATTTTTAGGTTCACGTCTTCGGTGGATTGCGATTGCGAACGGCTAAATTCTTTTCGAAAAGCACGGGCTAAATCCCTTGCTTGCACCAAGACACCAAATTCCCACGCTGGCATGTTGTCCATGAAGACACCCGGTGGCATTAGATCGTTACTAATAAAACCGCCCGGTTTTTCCAATAAGGTGTCGACTAAGGTGTGCAAGGTGCTACCCGTGGTGTAACCCACCACCAGTTTTTTGCTGTTATTTAGGTATCCACGTTCTGCGGCCATGTCTTTGGCACTGGCCACTACGTCAAATTGTTCCGGCTCATTGCTCCAGTACATGCCCAGAAAACTCAGTAAAATTGCCAATACCAATAGGACGATAGCAACCACTTTACCGATACCAGAACCGATAGCGGCGAAGTTCAAGCGCGCTTGCAAAGCCTGCCATTTCGCTTTTAACCAAGACATCTTTTTTACCACCTTATTCCTGTTGTAACTCTACATTGTATCGTGCCCTGTGATAGATCATGGCACGCACACGAAAGTCCGTTCGACTGTTAATAATTTGGTAGATCAATCTGGCCTGTTTGTCGTTGGGCCAATTAATATCTAACCTACTATGAGTTGCCGTTACTACCTCTATAATAGGCTGTATTTTGGCAAGTATTTCGTCTTCACTCAATGTAAATAAATCTTTTGGTAGGACAAACACGCCGGGAGTTTGCTCTATATTAGCGCTTTCTTCTGCTGCCAAATGGTCACTGATCTGATCTTGAGTTGGCTGTCCAGAAGCACTTCGAGTTGGCTTTTTGTGCTCTTTGGGTTGGCTACGATTGAAGCGTAAATCGGCGATGCGAGAAGCGAATTCGTCAATCAAGGGGTCTTGCGGATTCACCGAAGAAGCGCTTTCCAAGAACTTCTGCGCACTGACATACTGACCTTGCAAGGCTTTTTGCCATGCCCAATCTGTGTAAGTTTCGACGATTTGTGCGATGCCCTGAATGGCATCGAAGTTACCCGGATCTCGTCCTAGTGCCGCTTGGAAATACAGATTGGCATTGTCATCTTCAGGGGTTAACAGACGATCCGCCAAGTAGGCCTTGCGACCTTTTTCAATAAGCGACCGCGTTAGCTGCTGTGCTGGTGTGAGCGGCTGCTGCGCTGGTGTGAGCGGCTGCTGTACAGGTGTAGTCTGCTCTGCTGGCGAAAGCGTCTCGACAGGCGTGATGACGGCTATTTCTTGGGCGTCGACTTCGGCACTGGAAGCCAGCTCAAGGTTGCCATCAAAGTTCATTATCTCAGCCTGTTCTTGGGGGTCAGCAACGAGGGCCGAGTCTTCATCCAAAGGGCTCGTGCTGCCATTTGGTTGCACCGCCGTTTGCTGACACGCTGTTAAAAAAAACGCAGCAAACAGTAAAGATATTTGCTTTATACTCAATTTCGCCCCTTACAATTGGCAACTTTCGATTGGATTGATAGTCTACCCTCTTCACTCGAGGTGATAAACGATGACTTTATCACTATTTGGCTTTCTCTATTTATTGAATGTATTTATGCGTCTGATCCTTGCTTTTTATGCTTTACTGTTTCATCTGTCTGCGTTTGCCTTTACGTTTGCCCCCACTAGTCCATTTGAGCAAGCACAATTTTTACCCGCCGAGCAAGCTTTTCAGCTATCCGTCAGCGCACCACAAGAGGGGCGCTTTAACGCCACCTGGGAGATTGCCGACGGTTATTATTTGTATCAGCAGCGTTTCAGCTTTTCTGGCCCTCAAGCGAATCATTTATACTTTGCCCCCTTTCCTCAAGGTGACGCTCATGAGGATGAATACTATGGCAAGGTGACCATTTATCGTCAGCAGTTGCGTTTGCCCATTTATTATGATATTCAGCTGCCCGCGGGGACTAAGGTTCAAGCCAATTTGCATTTTCAAGGCTGTGCCGATAAAGGTTTGTGCTATCCACCCCAAAGTATGCCCATTCAATTTACTGTGCCTGACGCCAATCACCAGGCCGCTGATAAAAAACCGACACCATTCTCTTCAACACAAGCGTCAACAAAACCGACACCATTCTCTTCAACACAAGCGTCAACAAAACCGACACCAGAAACAGCAACAGCAACTAAAACCAAAGTCACACCATCCAGTGCCCAACAGGTCATTCATGCTTTGCAACAAGAGGCTTGGTTTAGCAGTCTGTGGTTAATGTTTGGCTTGGGCTTACTGCTTTCTTTCACGCCTTGCGTACTTCCTATGGTGCCAATCGTCAGTGCTATTGTGTTGGGCAAACCCACTCAACCAGCAACAGAGAAAAGGTTAACCGCCAGTTTGCGCGGTCTGTATTTAAGCAGTGCTTATGTATTAGGCATGGCTCTCACTTATGCAGCAATAGGCGCTTTAGTGGGCTTACTAGGGTTGAGCTTTAATTTACAAGCTCAGTTGCAAAACCCCATGCTGATTGGTGCCAGCATTTTGTTGTTTGTGTTGTTGGCCTTGGCCATGTTTGGTGTCTATGAACTGAGTCTTCCTACTCGTTGGCAGAACAGCTTACAAGAATCACCGCTTTTCTCACTCGCTTCCAAGCGCGCTGGTTTGACGGCCTTTATGGCAGGTATTTTAGCCACGTTAATTGTCTCACCTTGTGTCTCCGCACCGCTTGCGGGGGCGCTTTTGTTTATCAGCAGTCAAGGTGATGCAGCCTATGGGGCACTGGTTTTGTTTATCATGGCGCTGGGTATGGGCACGCCTTTACTCTTGGTTGGGGTCTTTGGTGCCAGTATTTTACCTAAGCGCGGTGCATGGCTAGACGAAGTTAAGGTCATCATGGGATTTGGTTTGCTGGCGGTGGCGATTTGGTTATCACGGGCTTGGCTGCCAAACGGGGGCGAACTCTTCTTGTGGGCCTTGTTCGCCCTTGCGATGAGTGGTTACTTTATACACAGAGGCTTAAAAGTGGCATCCCACCCGATACGTTGGTTATTGGCAATGGTGTTTTTCCTATTGGGCAGCATACAATTGGTCGGCGGATTAAGTGGCGCGACCTCACCTTTGCAGCCTTTTAGTGGCTTTACTTCCCATGCAATTATTCAAGACAATTCAGACAGGATTTTATCAGCGTCCCACGACAGTCTATTTGATGCACAGATTGGCAGTTTGGCTGAACTGGATCAACTCGTTAAGGACGCGGACCCACGCCCCATGGTATTGGACCTGTATGCAGATTGGTGCATCAGTTGTCGTACCGTAGAAGGCATTTTGGCGTCCAATGCAGCACAACAGCCTCTTGCTCAGTTACGTTTGATTAGAGTGGATGTCACAGACAACACAAAAGACAACCAAGCCCTCATGCAAAAATTCCAACTTTATGGACCACCATCATTGATCTTTTTGGACAATCAAGGAGCTTCTTTACCTGAATTGGCTTTAATAGGTGAACCCAGTCGACAAGAACTTATCGAACGTTTAGCCGCTTTGGCCGCACTAGGTGAAGAATAACGGCTTTTTTCACTGCAAAACGCCCCTAAAAAAGGCAAGTTTACCTTAGGTTATTTTTTAAACAACTTTGTCTTTTTTGTGATTTTTCCCCGAAGAACTGGACAATATCCCGCTTTTTATTGATAATCCGCTTCAGTTACAAGCTTTAACATTTCTGTTTTTTGTCATTCTAGTTTTGTCTAAAGCGTTTTTACGTTAACTACAATTTACAACCCTCAGTGTGCAATACACTGAAACACTAATACAGACAGAAGAGAGTAAACATGGATATTCGTAAAATTAAAAAACTAATTGAACTTTTAGAAGAGTCAAATGTATACGAAATAGAGATCAAGGAAGGCGAGGAAGCCGTTCGTATTAGTCGTGGTGGTTCACAGGTTGTTACTTCAGTTGCTGCTCCAATCGCTGCACCAGCACCGATTGCCGCACCTGTTGCTGCAGCCGCTGAAGCAAGTGCTCCTGAAGCACCTGCCATCACTGGTCATGCAGTGAAATCACCAATGGTCGGAACTTACTACAAGTCCTCAGCACCGGGTGCTAAGCCATTTGTAGAAGTGGGCCAAAAAGTTAATGTTGGCGATACTATTTGTATCGTTGAAGCCATGAAGATGATGAACCAAATCGAAGCGGACAAAGCTGGCACAATTGGTGCCATCCTAGTCGAAGACGGCGAGCCTGTTGAATTTGATCAGCCTCTCGTTACTATCGTATAACCCAACAAATAGGTTTCATCATGCTTGATAAGGTATTGATTGCTAACCGAGGTGAAATTGCGCTACGTATTTTACGTGCGTGTAAAGAACTCGGTATCAAAACCGTTGCGGTTCATTCGAAAATTGACCGTGACTTATTACACGTTCGCCTTGCAGACGAATCTATCTGTATTGGCCCAAACCCATCTACTGAAAGTTACTTGAAAATCCCAGCTATTATCAGTGCTGCGGAATTGACAGACTCGTCAGCCATTCACCCAGGCTACGGTTTCCTTGCAGAAAATGCGGATTTCGCAGAGCAAGTGGAAAATTCTGGGTTCACTTTTATCGGTCCGAAAGCGGAAACCATTCGCCTCATGGGTGACAAGGTTTCTGCCATTAAGGCCATGAAAGAAGCCGGCGTTCCAACCGTGCCGGGGTCTAATGGTCCTGTGCCTGCGGATCCAGATGAGTGTCTACGCATTGCCAGCGAAATCGGTTATCCGGTTATCGTCAAAGCAGCCGCCGGTGGCGGTGGTCGTGGTATGCGTGTGGTTCACAACGAAGCCAGTCTATTGAAATCCATCAGTGTTACCCAGTCTGAAGCCGGCTCTTATTTCGGTGACAGTACGGTTTACATGGAGAAATTCCTCACCAACCCTCGTCACGTTGAAGTGCAAGTGTTGGCCGATGGTCAAGGCAATGCCATTCACCTTTACGATCGTGACTGTTCTTTGCAACGTCGTCACCAGAAAGTATTGGAAGAAGCGCCAGCGCCTATGCTTGATGAAACCTCTCGCCAAGCCTGTTTGCAAGCTTGTGTCGACGCCTGCATCAAGATCAATTACCGCGGTGCAGGAACCTTCGAATTCCTCTACGAAGATGGTCGTTTCTACTTCATCGAAATGAACACTCGTGTTCAGGTAGAGCACCCAGTAACAGAAATGGTTACCGGGGTGGACATTGTGAAAGAGCAATTGCGTATTGCCAGTGGCTTACCACTGTCTTTAAAACAAGAAGACATCAAGCTGAACGGTCACGCGGTTGAATCTCGTATCAATGCGGAAGATCCGAAAACCTTCATGCCAAGCCCGGGTAAAGTGGAATACTTCCACGCGCCAGGTGGTATGGGCGTTCGAGTGGATTCTCACCTTTACAGTGGCTACTCAGTACCACCAACTTATGACTCCATGATTGCCAAAGTCATTTGTCATGCAGCGGATCGTACTGCAGCACTGAAACGTCTTTCTGGTGCGTTAGATGAAACCTTCATTGATGGCATTAAGACCAACATTGCGCTGCAAAAAGAGCTAGCCAATGACGCTAACTTCATCGAAGGTGGCGTAAACATCCACTATTTGGAGAAAAAGCTCGGTCTTTAAAGATCGACGCTCAGAGTCTGACGGGTAAAAGATTCGTCAGACTCTGTCATTTTCCGCTCGCCTCTCGCAACAAGCTTCGTTATTCTATTCCTGTAAATTCATTGTTGGACATCATTTTATGCCTTGGTTGCAAATACGAATTCACACGACGCCCGACCACGTTTCTGCTTTTGAAGACACCCTACTAGAATGTGGCGCTATGGTGGTTACCTTTGAAGACATTCATGATGATCCTATCTACGAACCTGAACTTAACACCACGCCAATGTGGAAAAATACTAAAGTGACAGGTTTGTTTGAAGCGGAAGCCAAAGTCGATGAAATTCGTCCTGTGGTAGAGCACAAAGCACTCGCCATAGGCGAAGAAGACATTGATCTAAAAATCGAAATTCTGGAAGACAAGGACTGGGAAAGAGAATGGATGGACAATTACCATCCCATTCAATTTGGTGAGCGTTTGTGGGTTTGCCCAAGCTGGCGTGATGTTCCGGATCCCAGTGCTGTCAATTTGATGCTGGATCCAGGCTTAGCCTTTGGAACCGGTACTCACCCAACCACGGCCTTGTGCTTAAAATGGCTCGACAGCATTGATTGCCAAGACAAAACCATTATAGATTATGGCTGTGGTTCCGGTATCTTAGGCATTGCCGCCTTATTACTTGGCGCGAACAAGATGGTGGGCATTGACATCGACCCGCAAGCGGTTGAAGCAACACAAGAAAATGCTTCTCGCAACCAGATTGACCCAAGCCGTTTGGAAGTGAAATTGCCACCTTATGAAACAGACTTGCAAGCCGACATAGTGGTGGCGAATATATTAGCAGGCCCATTGGCTCAGTTAGCCCCCACCATTGCCGCTCTGGTAAAGCCGGGTGGGCAGTTGGCTTTATCAGGTATTTTGGCGAACCAAGCGCAAGAAGTCATCTATGCTTACCAAGATTGGTTTAGCATAGAAAACGTCACCGAGTGCGATGAATGGGTTCGCATTGTTGGCACCAAACAAGCCTGATGATTGAATCGTTTATTAAATACATTGCTTTAAATACATTGCTTTGACTGAAGGAATACATTTGCCCATGGCCAATAGCTTAACCACACGTTGCCCAAAATGTTCCACTGCATTTCGTGTCAGTGATGAAGTATTGAGCATGGCCAAAGGGAAGGTTCGCTGCGGTCAGTGTTTCCATATTTTTGATGCCAAGCAAGCCAGTGTGAAAGCAAGTGTCGACGAAGCGAATAAAGCGCCTCAGCAAGGGGCGTCAGTAGCCGCTAAAAAGGCTACGACAAAGACTGCAACATCCTCATCTAGCGAGGTAGACAACCGACTGGCTCCTGCGGATGATGCCGTGAATCCGGATTGGCTCAGCACCTTATTTATCGATGAAGATTTGCAACCTGCCACTGATCATGGCGCACAGCAAAAACAAAACGCTCAGCAGAATCGCTACCAACAAAGAATTCACCAAGCCAAGACTGAAACAGTTAACACAGAAACAGCAAAAACCGCCGCCAACAACAAGGAAACAACATTCGAGTTGGCCCCTTGGGAAGTGGAACTGGCCGAAGTGGAAGCCGCCTTGCAAGCGCGACCAAAAAGCGCAGAAAAGCCGACTCCCGCTGCTGCTGAAAAAGCCGCACCGAGTCGTGCTCAAGCTGCGAATAAATCGCCAGCAACGTCAGCCAAACACACCAATACGGCATCCCAAGTTTCTAACAAGATGGCAAACGCCTCCAGTAATATGGCAAAAGCGGCGAAAGCGAGCTCTATAAATGCAGAAAGAGACGCAGAAAGTGCCGCCGAGCCAGACTACATGATGGCTCTACACTCACTGGCACAAACAGCCTCAGAGCAAACACGTCCACCCGCTGGGGCTCAGCAACACAGTTTCTTAGAGCAACTCTCCGCTCAGCAAAGTTTGGCACCACTACTGGAAGAAGCCAAAGCCAAGGCTCATGAGAAACGCTCTCATCCTTGGCTATGGTTCATTGCCATTGTCTTGGGGCTGGCCATATTAACAGGACAAGCAGCCAACCATTTCTTTGATGAAGGCAGTCGTTCATCACATTTTCGCGGTTTTTATCGCATGCTGTGTTCTTATACAGGCTGTACTTTACCCAGATTTGAAGACGTCAGCGCCATCTCCATTCAACACGTACGTATTCAAAGCCACCCAAGCATTCCCAATGCCTTAATGGTCAATGCCATCATCACCAATAACAGTGCTTTTTCACAGCCCATGCCCAAAATCGCCTTGGAATTCTTTGATCTTAACGGCAAACCCGTTGCCGCACGTTTGTTTGCACCCAGTGCCTATCTACACAAAGACTTTTTAGACATTACTTTCATGCCGCCTAATACGCCAATTCATTTGGTGATTCCCATTCAGGATCCGGGTGCAAGGGCGGTGACGCATGAACTAAAAGCCTTTCCGGCGGACACTCGCTCCTACTAATAACCGCCATTTTTAAAAGAAAAAACACCATTTCTGTATAGCATTCCTGACAGATGCAAAAAAAGCACAAAAAATAGTCAATTTTTCATCTGTCAAGACTTCAAAAATAGAAATTGCCTAGGTATTATTCTCGCCCGCTCGACACAGTCGAAGATCTTTAACATTCAATCCAGTATTCAGGAACATCATGGCATTTGCTATTGGCCCATATTGCGTTGAAAAGCCCGTTATTCTTGCCCCTATGGCAGGGGTAACCGATTTGCCTTTTCGTCGCCTCTGTCATGACCAAGGCGCAGGTCTAGTGGTCTCAGAGATGGTCACATCCGATGTTCGACTTTGGCAATCCAATAAAAGTCGTCATCGCCTAGTGCACGATGCTGAAGTGTCACCTAGGTCAGTACAAATTGCCGGTGGCGATCCGCAAATGATGGCCGAAGCGGCTCAGCAAAACGTAAAACTCGGTGCGCAAATCATCGATATCAACATGGGCTGTCCAGCAAAAAAAGTGTGCAACAAGGCCGCAGGTTCTGCCCTGTTGAAAGACGAGTCGCTGGTTCGTGACATACTGGAAACCGTTGTAAATAGTGTGTCCGTACCGGTAACACTGAAAATACGCACCGGCTGGAGTGAAGAGCAAAAAAATGCCCTTACCATTGCTAAAATGGCAGAAGACATTGGCATTAAAGCCTTGGCTATTCATGGCCGTACACGCGAATGCAAGTTTCAAGGCACCGCCGAGTACGACACCATAGCGCGAGTCAAGCAAGCCATTAGCATTCCAGTATTCGCCAATGGCGATATTAAGGACGCGCAAACCGCGAAATTCGTTAAGGATTATACGCAAGCGGATGGCATCATGGTTGGACGTGCAGCACAGGGCAAGCCGTGGATTTTTCGTGAGATTAATCACTATTTACACACTAATGAATTGTTGGATCCACCCTCTCTTGAAGAGGTAAGCGCATTGGTTATTCAGCATGTAGGTAACCTACACGAGTTTTATGGAGACTATCTTGGTCTGCGCATTGCTCGTAAACATGTTGGCTGGTATTTGCAAACATTGGCAGATAACACGCAGTTTCGCAGTGTGTTCAACCGTATTGATAATACGCAAGAACAACTGGATAAATTGGAAGCATTCTTTGTTGGTCACTAGACCAACAAATTGGTACTTAATGCATTCGTCACTGAACACATTTAGGTTCGATGACGAATGCCATTATTAAATGGTTAGCTTTAAAAAAAGAGAAGGTCATTCCGTGGTAGAACAAACTCAAACTCATACGTTTCAAGCCGCTTCTTCAGATCAGTCACAAACCCTTCGTGACAATGTTGAGAAAGCACTACAAAACTATTTCGCTCATCTTGATGGGCAACCAGTGACTGACTTGTACCAATTGGTACTTGCTGAGGTTGAGGCGCCTCTGCTTGAGTCAGTGATGAGCTACACCAAGGACAACCAAACCAAAGCATCCACCCTCCTTGGCCTTAATCGAGGAACTCTACGCAAAAAATTAAAGCAGTACGGCATGCTGTAAACATTTTAAAAAAGGGCGAAGTTCGCCCTTTTTTTTGTTTTTCCCCTTATTCATTTAATGTTAACTACATTGCGAGAACCATGATGGCAAATCAAAACACTGTGACTCCAATCAAGCGCGCGTTAATCAGCGTTTCCGACAAAACAGGCATTGTCGAATTCGCTCGTGAATTGGCCGCTCAAGGCGTTGAAATTCTCTCCACTGGCGGTACCTATCGTTTATTGCTAGAAAATCAAGTCCCTGCGATTGAAGTATCAGATTACACAGGCTTTCCAGAAATGATGGACGGTCGTGTTAAGACCCTACACCCAAAAGTACATGGCGGTATTTTGGGTCGTCGCGACATAGATGGCGACATCATGAAAGAGCACGGTATCCATGCCATTGATATGGTGGTGGTCAACCTTTACCCATTCGAAGCGACCATTGCGCGCCCAGATTGCGATCTCCCCATGGCCATTGAAAACATCGACATCGGTGGCCCGACCATGGTTCGCTCCGCCGCCAAAAACCATAAAGACGTAGCCATTGTGGTCTCCCCTAACCGCTATGCAGACATCTTAGCCGCTTTGCAAGTCGATGGCGGTCTAACCTACGAACAACGTTTTGATCTTGCCGTTCAAGCCTTCGAGCATACGTCTCATTATGACGGCGCCATTGCCAATTACCTTGGCAAAAAAGTGGCTGGCGGTAGCGATGACTTTGCGCGTACCTTTAATTTACAGTTTAACAAGCAAGAAGAAATGCGCTACGGTGAGAACCCTCACCAAAAAGCCGCTTTCTATGTGGAAGCCAATCCACAAGAAGCCTCTATCAGCACAGCTAAGCAGCTGCAAGGCAAAGCGCTTTCATACAACAACATTGCTGATACAGATGCGGCGCTGGAATGCGTGAAAAGCTTCCAAGAGCCCGCTTGTGTGATAGTAAAACACGCCAACCCTTGTGGTGTGGCGACGGCCGCAAGCCAGCTGGAAGCGTACGACTTAGCTTTCCAAACTGACCCGACTTCGGCATTTGGCGGCATCATAGCCTTCAACCAAGCGTTGGATGCGCAAACCGCGCAAGCCATCATTGACCGTCAGTTTGTTGAAGTCATTATTGCCCCAAGTGTTAGTCAAGCGGCCGCTGACATTGTGGCAGCAAAACAAAACGTACGCTTACTAGAGTGTGGTGAATGGTCAATAGACAAGCCTGCGGCACTCGATTACAAGCGTGTTAACGGTGGTTTATTGGTACAAGATCGTGATGACGGCGCCATTACTTTGGACGATCTTAAAGTCGTCTCTAAACGACAACCTTCACCTGAAGAGTTAAAAGACCTATTGTTCGCTTGGAAAGTCGCCAAGTTCGTTAAATCCAATGCCATTGTGTACGCCAAATCCGGTCAAACCATCGGCGTGGGCGCAGGTCAAATGAGCCGTGTTTACAGTGCCAAAATCGCCGGTATCAAAGCGGCGGATGAGAAGCTTCAAGTAGCAGGCTCGGTGATGGCATCAGACGCCTTCTTCCCATTCCGCGATGGTATTGATGCAGCGGCGCAAGCGGGCATCACAGCCGTCATCCAACCGGGTGGATCAATGCGTGACGAAGAAGTCATTGCCGCTGCTGATGAAGCAGGTATGGCTATGGTATTCACCGGCATGCGCCACTTCCGCCACTAAAAAATGACCCGCTAAGTTAAATGATCACAGCGCTGCTTATAGGTAGGAGCGCTGTTTGATAAAAAGGATGAGACAATGAAAGTTCTTATTATTGGTAACGGTGGTCGTGAGCATGCTTTGGCATGGAAAACCGCTGAGTCTGCCCAAGTCGAAAAAGTGTTTGTGGCACCGGGTAACGCTGGCACAGCAAGCGAGCACAAGGTTGAGAATGTTAATATCGGCGTCACAGATATCGCTGAGCTTGTGGCTTTCGCTCAACAAGAAAAGATCGATCTGACCATTGTGGGTCCAGAAGCGCCATTGGTGATTGGCGTGGTAGATGCCTTTGAAGAAGCGGGCTTAGCTATCTTTGGCCCAACTCAAGGAGCGGCCCAACTGGAAGGCTCGAAAGCCTTTACCAAAGATTTCTTAGCGCGTCATAACATACCGACAGCGGCCTACGGCAACTTTACTGAAATCGCCCCAGCGGTGGCTTACATTAAAGAACAAGGCGCACCTATCGTGGTGAAAGCCGATGGTTTAGCGGCGGGCAAAGGGGTGATCTTGGCGCAAACCGAAGACGAAGCCATTGCTGCCGTAGAAGACATGCTACAAGGTAATGCTTTTGGTGATGCCGGTAGCCGTGTGGTCATTGAAGAGTTTTTGGTGGGCGAAGAAGCCAGCTTTATTTGCATGGTCGATGGGGAAACTGTATTACCCATGGCCACCAGCCAAGACCATAAAGCCCGCGATAATGGTGATAAAGGCCCCAACACTGGCGGCATGGGTGCTTATTCTCCCGCCCCTGTGGTGACCCCAGAAATTCACAATCGCATCATGAATGAAGTCATTATGCCAACCGTGCAAGGCATGAATGCCGAAGGCAATCGTTACCGTGGCTTCTTGTACGCTGGCGTCATGGTTGCTCCAGATGGCACACCGAAAGTTTTGGAATACAACTGCCGCTTTGGTGATCCTGAAACCCAACCTATCATGATGCGTTTGCGTTCAGATTTGGCTCAAATGTGTCTGGCCGCGATCCAAGGTGAGCTTGATAGTGTGAAAGCAGATTGGGACCCGCGTGCCAGCTTAGGTGTGGTACTGGCTGCTGGCGGCTACCCTGCAGACTACAATAAGGGCGATGTGATTGCTGGATTGGACACAGTGTTACCAGCGCACCAAAAGGTCTTCCAAGCGGGCACAGCCAACAAGGATGGTCAGGTGGTGACCAATGGTGGTCGGGTATTGTGCGCCGTCTCCTTAGGCGATACGGTCGCCCAAGCACAAGCGGGGGCTTACCAAGTTGTTAACACTCTGTCATGGGATAAGGTGTATTTCCGCACCGACATTGGTCACCGCGCCATTGCTCGTGAGAAAAATTGAGACTGAGAAAGTCTATGACTATCTAATGAGTAGAAAAAAGGCTTCCTCGGAAGCCTTTTTTGATAGCCTAATATTGAATTAAGCTATTGCTTTAATTTGTCCGCTTTCTTGTCTAACCAAGCCTTAAATACTCTGCCTATTTCCAAGACGAGTAGACCAAAAATCACGCCAGCCATCCAATCGAGTGCCAACAAGAAACCGAGCGTCGCTATCAAACCATAGCCGTAGATATAATTGGTACGCTTTTCTGGGTTGGCCGAGCGCGTAAACCATGTCACCAGTAAAAGTAACAAGCAGAACCAAACATAATGTTCGAGCAAAAATGGATATAGCATTCAATCCCCTATCTAGTTAATAATGATAGCCTTTACAGACACAACATGGGCCGGTGTTTTGCTTCGATTCATTTTACTCCTTTTATTTTTTGCCTCCAACTTAGCCTTGGGCAAAACCAATATTGCCATCATTGACGACACACATTCGTCTTTTAATATTGGTCAAAGTGCTTCTTACTATATTGATGAATCCAAAACACTTGACTATGACGAAATATCTTCCGATGAGTACACCAAGCGTTTTCGACCATTAGCACGAGACTATATGCAATTTGGTATCACCAAAGGCAATATTTGGATACGTACCGAAGCGGCTATTCAGACCAGTATACCTACGCCTATATTGTTGGACATTAGTGCGCCACGCTTGCAAGAACTGGACTTATTTTTACCCAATTTGTTTGGTGGTCAGATACAAGCTGAATTGGGGGGCGCAAGACCTTATGCCAACCTGCCGATTGATGGGTTGAGTTATGCCTATCCTTTGCCCAGCAATATTCCACCCATTTTTACCATTTACATCAAGATGTCGTCACATTTACCCATCAATGCCAATATGGAATTGAAAACCCTTTCTCAAGCCAGCAATGATGCGCGAAACGAAACCTTGTTTACCGGCTTGTTGATCGGTGTACTCATCACCTTGTTTGTCAGTAATGTGTTTTTCTTTGTCAGAACGACTCGCACCATGTATCTAATTTATGGTGGCATGTTGGTGAGTATTGCCATTTTACACTTAACCCTACATGATCTTATTGCTCAGTTATTCCCCTATCATCCAGGCATTCAAGAACGCGTTTACAATTTAGCGGCATTGGGCAGTTTAACCGCTATAGTGTTTTTTTCTCGCTTGTATTTGGACACCAAGCGCCACTTGCCCATAATGGATAAGCTGCTCTTTTTCATTGGTTCCTCAAATGCTATTTTGAGCATTTTATTTACGCTTATACCCGATAAAATCAACATCATGATTTTATCTGCTAGTGCTGTGATCACCCTTATCATTCTTACTTTTCATGCCGTCTATGCCTTCGTCAAAAATGTTCCCTATTCAAGTTACTATCTGACCGCGCGCATTGTCTTATTTACCGGACACTTTGCGTGGATTTTATCTGTCTATGGAGTGATTCCAAGTCCATTGATATTAGAATGGGGGTTAACCGTCACCATCATTTTGGAAGCCTTGATTCATTTTACTGGTATGATAGCGCAGACCACGCCTCTGCTGCAGAAATACGCTCATCGCCGCGGTTACTCGCAAGCAGAAATGTTCGATTTATTATCGGACTTATCAAGCCGCTTGCGTCGTCAGATCAATGTGATTAGCGGAGTTCTTAAACAAGTTAATCATGTCGCCAAAAACGCTGACGATGGCTTCTATATTCAAGCTGGAGAAATGGCCAATCAAAATGTGAAAAGTCTGATCGAACGTGTCGATGTGCTGACGGACATCAAAGACAATAAGTTCCATGAACAAGTCACGCCATTGGCATTAACCAAATTGCTCGACGAAGCCTATGAAGCTTTTCAGTTAGTGGATCAGGACAACACCAGTTTAAACATACACAGTAACAATATCGAACGTGTTGAGGTGCTACAAAATGCCCCCTTGATCAAGCATCTTATTGTCGTGTTAGCACAAGAGTTTAAACATTTCACCGATCAACCACTTAATATGAATTTCATTCGCCACGACATAAATCGTGAAGGCATCACCATGCTGGAAATCGAATGCTACCCTTTACCAATTCGCGCCTACAGTCATTACAGCCACTTTGATCTTGGTTTAAGTTACATCAAACTCATTATTGAACATCTAAGGGGTAAGCTGCTGGAAACGGAAAATGATCAAGATCGCATCATCAATATTCAAGTGCCGATTCGCGTGCATTTACGCCAAACCACCATGCAAGATCATTTATCAGAACCCTTTGATATTGTGCTCTTTGGACAATCTGATGAAGACATGCAAACTGCTCACTTCCTAACCTACAAGCACAGTAATAAAATCGAGCAATTCAGCGAGTTGGATGCTCTATTAGGGTATTTTCAAAACCCAGATCAGCGTCAGTCTGGTTCCATTATTTTAGTATTTGATAATGGGGGTCATATTCCTCATGTGACCTTACAAAGATTATTACCACTGATGCGCGATGAAGATCAGTGCTTACTCATCAGTAAGAATGTTAAAATGTCACTTGATTACGCACAAAAGCTTGGCTTTGATGATTTATTATCCTCTGCCGAGATCAACGACCAATTGGAAACACGTTTGATCAAGTTGATTCAAAAAGGCGCGCGATTTAAGTCGTCTCCTTTGTCCAAGATCAAAGCTTTGCGTAAAAGCCCTTGATGCTAATCCACTGAGCACAAATAATACGTAGGAGTAATTATGGATTGCCTATTTTGCAAGTTGGTTAAGGGAGAGATCCCTGCCACTATCTTGTACCAAGACGACGATGTCATTGCTTTTGAAGACATCATGCCACAGGCGCCAACGCATTTTTTGGTGATCCCTAAACGCCATATCGCCACCTTGAATGACCTAACGGACGAAGACGCCAGTTTAGTTGGCAAGTTACAGGTGACCGCCGCCAAGGTTGCCAAGCAAAAAGGCATCAGTGACGATGGCTATCGCGTAGTAATGAATTGCAATGAAATGGGCGGTCAAACCGTCTACCACATACATATGCATGTGCTTGGTGGTCGCAGTATGACTTGGCCACCAGGCTAACAAGGAGCTATTCATGACATCCTTTGTTGATAAAGCGGTCTTGCAGTTTGACCGCGCACTACAAACCCTAGTCCCTCATGCGGCAACGGCATCACGCCCTTCCCCCGCAAATCCTGTTGAGGAAGCGGAATTAAGCTTTGAGGAGCGCAAGCATGCAGCTGGCTTGATGCGCATTAATCACACCGGCGAAGTCTGTGCCCAGGCCTTGTACGCTGGTCAAGCTACCACAGCAAAGTTGGCCAGTGTGCGCGAAGAGATGGAACAGGCTGCAGACGAAGAAATCGATCACCTAGTATGGTGCGAACAGCGTTTGTACGAGCTTGGTAGTCATCCTAGCCTACTCAATCCTTTGTTCTTTGGCGCTTCCTTTATGATTGGCGCTGGAGCTGGGTTAATCAGTGACAAGCTGAGTCTAGGTTTTGTGGCTGCGACCGAAGATCAAGTGTGCGTACACCTTGAAAAACACATGGCGAAATTGCCAGAACAAGACCAAAAAAGCAAAGCCGTTTTAGAACAGATGCACATAGACGAGGCCAAACATAAGGCTATGGCCTTGGACGCCGGTGGTTATGAATTCCCTACACCTGTGATGAACATCATGACCAAGATATCTAAGGTCATGACCTCTTCCACCTATCGGGTTTAATTATGAACAGAGATTTGCATTCCATCCGTCGTGATTATCAATTTGATGATTTGCTTGAAGAAGCCGCTGGCGACGAGCCTTTCGACTTATTCGATCAGTGGCTAGAACATGCCATAGAGCAATGTCCAGATGACCCAACCGCCATGACGCTCAGTACAGTCGATAGCGATGGTTGGCCACATTCACGGGTGGTATTATTAAAACAACGGGACAATTCAGGGTTTACCTTTTTCACCAACTACGACAGTGAAAAAGGCCAACAGCTTGCGGCCAACAACAAAGCCTGCATTAACTTTTTCTGGCCAATTTTATCCCGTCAAATTCGTATTGAAGGCAAGATTGATAAAGTATCACGTCAGGTGTCCAGCGACTACTTCGCCACTCGCCCCCGTGACAGTCAATTGGCTGCAAGAACCTCTCAACAAAGCGCAATAATTGCCAATCGTGGTGAATTAAAAGACGCTTACGCCGCAGAACAAGCCAAGTTTGCTGAGCAGGATAAGATACCTTGCCCGGATAACTGGGGCGGCTATGTTTTAACGCCTAGCTTTATTGAGTTTTGGCAAGGTCGCCCAAGCCGCTTGCATGACCGAATTTGCTTTACCAAACAGGATGAGGGTTGGAGCCGAACCCGTAAAGCACCCTAATCTCACGGCTGATCAAACTGATAGCAGACGTCGAAAGGTCAAGCTGATACGCTCATGCTTGACCTTTTTTCTGACTGGCAGAGCATGCTGCCATAAGACTTGCACCGAGGGCGCCATGATCAACCAAGAAGCATCTTCCACTTCAATACTGTGCTTAATACTGTGATCTTGTTTGTAGCGAAACACAAAGCTGCGCTGCGCTCCCAAACTCAACATAGCCACCACAGGCGCAGGGCCTAGACTGGCTTCGTCATCCGCGTGCCAGCCCATGTACTCTTGTCCATTCTCATACCAATTCAACAAAACCGCATTGAAGACTTGTCCAGCTAACTCTTCCGCTTCTTGTTTTACTGGCAACAAAACTTCCGGCCAGCCTTCACCAAGATGATCTTTGCCAGAATAGCGATAACAGACATCCGTATCCGCGACAAACGCCACTTGCCTTGGCACCTGGACAGCACGACCATAGATACGCAAGGTCTCTCGCTGCCATGTTAGTTGTTGTTGCAATTTGGCCATTAACCCTTGCTGACTTGAGCTGGAAAATAAGTAACGGTATGATGGTTTGATCGCCATTTAGACTCGCACCTTTGATATCAATGCTTTCCCCTATTCAGTCAGTTAGTAACAACCGCAGTTTGTTTTTGGATGCTTATCGCGGCCTCGCGGTTGCTCTTATGGTAGTGTTCCACTTTTGTTGGGATTTGCAACACTTTAACTACCTTGAGTTTTCCATTCGCGACCCTTTTTGGGTGCATTTTCGCAGCTTGATTCTAACGCTTTTTTTAACGGCTGTCGGTTGGTCAGGCTATTTAGCCTTACAATCCAACAAAGCCAATGCCTTTTGGCCACGAGACATCAAGTTATTTATCTCTGCCGCAGCCATCTCGTTAGCCACTTATTTGGCAGTCCCTAATCAGTGGATTTACTTTGGCATTTTACATTTTATCTTTGTCGCTTCTTTATTGACGCGCCCTTTGCTTAGATGGCCTCTGTTGTCTGCGTTACTCGGCGCCAGCATTCTGGTCATTTATAAACAGACCGATTGGTTACTCTTTCCCAATGCCTTTGGCTTTATTACAGAACACCTTATCAGCTTGCCATTTCGTACCCTAGACATAGTCTTTCCCTTTCCTTGGATTGGCGTGGTATTGATTGGGCCAATATTGGGCTACCTTGGCTGGCAAAAATACCATATAGGTCAAAGTCTTCCAGTACAGATATTGGCCTTTATGGGACGCCATGCCCTGCCCATCTATTTAGCGCATCAAGTGATTTTATTCAGTGCAATTGCCGGTTTCAAAATGGTGCTTGATCAGTTTTATTGAGCTTTTTTCGTGCAATAAAAATCAGCACATTTTTACCATAAAAAAATACAAAAAAACCTTTTCAGAGGTTGCCATATTGGCAATCTCCGAATGATAGGGCAAACAAGGTAAGTAACCACTTAGTCTGTATAAAATTCTTATTTTTCGATGTTTTTCAAGCCTTGATTTTCAATTCATTGGGCACTATTGTTCACTACAGTTTTCGAATAAAACACTATATGTAGTGTTTATTTATATAAACAAACACAATATAGTGTGTGGTAACACTTTTTCTAATAATGCGCTAATGGGAAGTTAAGGCATGAGTACTCTCACAGTTACTAAACGTAACGGGACGACCGAAAATATCGATCTAGACAAGATTCATAAAGTCATTATGTGGGCCGCGGAAGGGTTAGATAATGTCTCTGTTTCCCAAGTAGAATTGAAAGCTCAAATACAATTCTTTGAAGGTATTCGCACTACCGATATTCACGAAACCCTAATCAAGTCTGCAGCGGATTTGATTTCTGAGAATACGCCGGATTATCAATATTTAGCAGCACGCCTTGCCATCTTCCATTTGCGCAAAAAAGCCTTTGGTGATTTTGAACCACCACACCTATTTGATCATGTGAAAAAATTGGTAGCGCAAAACCGTTACGATGCACACTTGCTAGAAGATTACAGCGCAGAAGAATTCGATCAGTTAAACAGCTTCATTAACCACTCTCGTGATATGAACTTTTCTTACGCAGCAGTAAAACAGCTGGAAGGTAAGTACTTGGTTCAAAACCGCGTCACTGGCGACATATACGAGAGCCCGCAGTTTATCTACATTCTGGTCGCAGCTTGCTTGTTCGCTAACTAT
Organism: Marinomonas sp. THO17; assembly: GCF_040436405.1. NCBI lineage: Bacteria > Pseudomonadati > Pseudomonadota > Gammaproteobacteria > Oceanospirillales > Oceanospirillaceae > Marinomonas > Marinomonas sp. THO17. The sequence goes on from NZ_AP031575.1 coordinate 1,302,213, forward strand.
GATAAAAGTACACGTCTGGATTTCATCCGCCGCTTTTATGATGCCGTTTCTCAATTCAAAATTTCTTTGCCAACGCCAATCATGTCTGGGATTCGTACGCCGACCCGTCAGTTTAGTAGCTGTGTATTGATTGAATGTGGCGACTCTCTGGATTCCATCAATGCCACCTCAAGCGCGATTGTGAAATACGTAAGTCAGCGTGCGGGCATAGGTGTGAACGCAGGCGCTATCCGTGCCTTAGGTAGCCCCATCCGTGGTGGTGAAGCCTTCCACACAGGTTGTATTCCTTTCTATAAACACTTCCAAACGGCGGTGAAAAGCTGTTCACAAGGGGGAGTACGTGGCGGTGCTGCGACCGTATTCTACCCAATTTGGCACTTGGAAGTGGAAAGTCTACTGGTGTTGAAGAATAACCGTGGTGTTGAAGAAAACCGTGTTCGTCACTTGGATTATGGTGTGCAATTCAACCGTCTGATGTACCAACGTTTGATCAAGGGTGAAAACATCACCTTGTTCAGCCCATCGGATGTCCCTGGTTTATACGATGCTTTCTTTGCCGACCAAGAAGAATTTGATCGTCTGTACACACTTTACGAGCAAGACGACAGCATTCGCAAGCAAAGCATCAAAGCCTCTGAATTATTCACTTTGTTTGCTTCTGAGCGAGCCAGTACAGGTCGTATTTACCTGCAAAACGTTGACCACTGTAATACACACAGTCCATTCGACCCTAAACTGGCGCCGGTTAAACAAAGTAACCTGTGTTTGGAAATTGCTTTGCCGACCAAACCACTACAGCGTGTCGACGATCCAGAAGGCGAAATTGCCTTGTGTACCTTGTCTGCTTTCAACCTGGGTACATTAGAAGACTTAAACGAGCTAGAAGAGTTGGCGGAGTTGATCGTTCGCGCTTTGGACAGCCTATTGGACTACCAAAACTACCCTATTCCAGCGGCTCAACGTGCGACAGAATTACGTCGTACTTTGGGCGTAGGTGTCATCAACTACGCTTACTACTTGGCAAAAAATGGTGTGAAATACTCAGATGGCAGTGCCAACCAGTTAACTCACCAAACATTCGAAGCCATTCAGTATTTCTTGCTGAAAGCCTCCAACAAGTTGTCAAAAGAGTTCGGCCCTTGCTTAGCCTTTGACGAAACCACTTACTCAAAAGGCATTTTGCCAATCGACAGTTACAAAAAAGAAGTCGATGCGGTTTGCCCGCCAACACTGCAGTACGATTGGGAAACTTTACGTAAAGAGATCGTCGAGCACGGCCTTCGTAACTCAACTTTGACAGCACTCATGCCCTCTGAGACGTCATCTCAGATCAGTAATGCGACCAACGGCATTGAGCCACCACGCGGTTTCGTCTCTGTCAAAGCCAGTAAAGATGGCATTTTGAAGCAGGTGGTTCCTGAGTTTGAGCGCCTAAAAGACAATTATGAATTGTTGTGGAGCATTCCATCCAACGATGGTTATCTGCAATTAGTGGGCATCATGCAGAAGTTCGTTGACCAAGCGATTTCCGCAAATACTAACTACGACCCACAAAAATTTGAATCTCAAAAAGTACCAATGAAGGTCATTTTGAAAGATCTGTTAACGGCTTATAAATTGGGTGTGAAAACACTTTACTATCACAACACTCGTGACGGGGCCGAAGACAAACAAGAAGACATGGACGATTGTGCAGGCGGTGCTTGTAAGATCTAAAGTCGCACGACTTACGTAACATCTAGGCCCCATTTCATTGGGGCTTAGTCATGTCAAAAGCCAAACGTATTAATTAACAAGGCACGCAGTTCGCAGCCTTGCGCTTAGAGGATATTATTGCGAGATGAGTTATTCGACTTTCAACCGCAAACATTTCGACAGCATGAAAGAACCTATGTTCTTTGGTGAGAACGTCAACGTGGCTCGTTATGATCAGCAGAAGCACCCTATTTTCGAAAAGCTCATCGAAAAGCAGTTGTCTTTTTTCTGGCGTCCGGAAGAAGTCGATCTCTCTACTGACCGCAAAGATTTTCAACGCTTAGAAGAACACGAACAACACATTTTCTTAAGCAACTTAAAGTACCAAACCTTGCTAGACAGCGTACAAGGCCGCTCGCCCAACGTGGCACTGCTGCCAATTGTGTCATTACCTGAGCTGGAAACCTGGATTGAAACTTGGTCCTTTAGTGAAACCATTCACAGCCGTTCTTATACTCATATTATTCGTAATATTGTAAACGATCCAACCAAGATCTTTGATGACATAGTAAATAACGAAGAAATCACCAAACGTGCTGACAGCGTCTCCAAGTACTATGACCGTTTAATTGAGATGGTCAATATTTACAACACCATGGGCCTAGGAACCTTTCATATTCCGGGTAAAGGCGACGTTGAAATCTCCATGTCGGAACTGAAAAAAGCACTGTATCTAACCGTCGCCTCAGTCAATGTGTTAGAAGCCATCCGCTTCTATGTGAGTTTTGCTTGTAGCTTCGCCTTTGCTGAACGCACCTTGATGGAAGGTAACGCCAAAATCATCAAACTGATTGCCCGTGACGAAGCACTTCACCTAACGGGTACTCAGCACATGCTGAACCTAATGGCATCCGGTAAAGACGACCCAGAAATGGCCACCATTGCAGTGCAATGCAAAGAGGAAATGCGTCAGATTTTCATCGAAGCAGCTCAACAGGAAAAAGAATGGGCCAGCTACCTATTCAAAGATGGTTCCATGATTGGTCTAAATGCGCAAATTCTAGGTCAGTATGTGGAATACATTAGTAATGTGCGTATGCAAGCGGTTGGTTTGGAAGCTTACTTTGAAACCAAACACAACCCCATTCCTTGGATCAATGCTTGGTTGGTGAGCGATAACGTACAGGTTGCCCCACAAGAAGCGGAAATCAGCTCTTACTTAGTTGGCCAGATTGATAACGACCTAGACGAATCGGATTTCGATGACTTCGACCTCTAAAGTAGAAAGAATTCAACCTGAGCAAGCAGAACAGGTGCCATCGCCTGCTCAGGAAAAGGATCAAGTTCATCGCGTATTGCTGGGTAAAAAGCAAATTCTGGTAACAGAAGATGAACCCTTATTGATTCAACTGGAGCGTGCAGGTATTCATGTAGAATACCAGTGTCGTGAAGGTTACTGCTCTTCGTGTTCTATCAAACTACTGTGGGGACAAGTCAGCTACCCATTTGAGCCTATGGCTTGGGTGCAAAGTGGTTATCTATTGGCCTGTTGTGCCATAGTCAAAAGCGACATTGAAATCGCTTTCTTCGAGTAACAATCTTTTCCTCTTCGTTAGCGTAAGGTTTGATAACCAGCATACAAGCGTGTTGCTGTTGTTAACCAACAAATGCTACCAAACACATAGGCCAAAAGGCTGAAATAATTTGGCAAGAGACATATTAATACCAAGAAGGCAATGGTTTCTGCTCCTTCCGCTAAGCCACCCAAAAAATACAAAGATTTATGACCGTATTCCAAACGTTCAATATTGCGCTTTTGCGCCATAATCGCAAAGGCCAAAAAACTACTGCCAGTGCCCATAAAAGCAAAAATCAAAAACGCTGCTGCCAAGCTGTTATCTAACGGATTGGCTAAGGCAAAACCAAACACCACCGCGGAATAGAAAATGAAGTCTAAGGTGATGTCTAAATACCCGCCCAAATCCGTTGGCCCTTGCAAACGCGCTACTGCACCATCTAATCCATCTATCAAACGATTGATGATCACGCACCACAAAGCCAAATCGTAAGCGTGCCAATACAAAGCAGGTAGGCTCAATATTCCTATGATGAATCCCACTATGGTGAGTTGATTAGCTGTGATGCCAAGAGCATCAATGGCTTTAGCGAGATGACGCAATGGTGACTTCAAGTGTTTAATGAAAAAAGGATCAAACATGAGTTACTTCTCTTAAATGAAGACGAATACCAAACCGAATTGATATAATAAAAGCACATTCTGAACAGCAAGGTTAGTATGACACACGTTAAACAGTATGGTTCAACCGGACCGAACTTAATTATCATTCATGGATTATTTGGTAATGCGGACAACTGGCACTCCATCGCCCAATCCCTTGCTGAAAACTTTACTGTGTATTGTGTCGATCTGCCTAATCATGGCAAATCCGCCCCTATGGAAGAAGCCTCCTACCCTAAAATGGCCGAAGCCGTATTGGCTTGGGCAGAACAAGCTGATTTACCTTCTTTCTATTTATTGGGCCATTCCATGGGGGGCAAAGTCGCTATGCAAATGGCCAGTCTCACGAATAAGATAGAAAAGTTAATTGTGGTTGACATAGCCCCTGTAGACTACCAAGCCAGTCACACTACCATTCTAGAAGGACTACAAGTATTAAAAGGCCAAACCTTTACCAGTCGTAAAGACGCAGACAAGGTGTTGGCGCAATACGAACCCAACATGGCAGTACGTCAATTTTTACTGAAAAACCTCAGTAAAACACAACAAGGCTTAGTCTTGGATTTGGCGGTTGAACAGATTGCCGATGCTTACCCGACTATCTTAAAAAAACCTCAACTGACCCTAGGCAATCCATTAAGCACTCTGTTTATTAAGGGTGAGCATTCCGATTACATTATTGCTGATTATCAAGACGCCATTATGGACGCCTTTCCAAACGCCAGCTTTAAAATACTTGCTGGTACTGGACACTGGCTGCATGCAGAAAAGCCCATCCCCTTTACTGGTCTGGTGAGACGTTTTCTATTGGATGGATAATATTTACAGCTGGCTTATTAACATTCTGTGTCAGAACACAGACCAAACTGTTCTTTTAAAAAGAGCTGAGAGGGCAACACAATACCATGTGCTTTGACCAAATAGGGGTTAAAGCTCACCCGTAATATACTTGGGTAAGCGGCTGGCGGAGTAATACCCGTGGCCTGCCAATGAGCGACCATATCACTCAACAAGGTTAATTTGGCATCCGCATCTGAATCAATAGCAAACAAAGCGCCAGCGCGAACAAAGGCAAACGAAGAGCCAACCATCACTTTTTGTTGGTGAAACAGCAGCTTGAGTATGTCTTGGGCATTACCTTGCTGAAACAAGTGGCTGTCTACTAAAGCAAAGACCAATTCAGACTCTTCCAACAAACGATTGACCGACTTTAAAACCGATATTCGATCTGTCTTGGTCTGCAAAAATACAAATTCAAAGCCATATTCTTGCGCCACATTCTGCATATAGGCTTGATCTAATGGTAAAGTGTCGGAGAACAAAACGGCCAGTGGTTTAGGATCCAGCCAAATGGCTTGCAATAAGGCCAAACGCTTCTCTAGAGGCGCGCCAGAAAATACCGCAGAATGGGCCACTGTACAGCTTGCTGAAAGGCTTTGAAACTCTTCTTGGCCGATGAATAAACCAATAATGGCACCACGTGACATGACCAAACAGGCTTGTTCAAATTGTTTTGATCCAATAGCAATCACCACATCTTGAGACTCAATACGAGTGATGTTATTCAGAAAAAAAGCTTGTCTTACAGGCATTGGTGTTTCGCTGACCGACAGACGCTTTGACAATTGAAAACTCAAAGAGCGAACTGAACTTTCGTCAGAATCATGCAACACAAATATGGCTGCCGAAACTTGGCAAGCCAACAGACAGCCTATAATGATTGAAAAAATCCTTTTCACAATGTTCATATTCCAATGCTAAAAGCTAAGACTGGCAAATACATAAGTATAGGCGTCTTTCTCAAAATTATTATTTTTGGTGATAAAACCATTGTCGTCCAATCGAACTTTTACTCCCATACCGAAATTCGCTTTGGTATAAAGCCCGAAAGAATGACGGTAGGACAACCAGGAATTCACCAGCTTATGATCCAATCCTCCTAAGTCTTTACCATACCAATAATAGCCTTGTGCCGACCAATTATCGGCCAATGGCACACTGCCAAACACGGATAACATCACAGGTGTTGTGGCACGTTTTACTTGATCATTCTCCGTGTCCGTATCTTGGTAGGCATAAGTAAAGCGAGTTATGGCACCGGATCGCGCGCGCCAATCTAATTCCAGTTCTATGCCATTAATCACAACATCTTCAGTAACACCTTCTTCTATTGGCTCATCGGTGCCATTAAATGCTGAAAACACTTTTGAACTCAGTACCATGTCATCCACTTCATCATGGTATAACTTAATGTCTAACGCGACTCTGTTACTTGGCCAAAAATGATAATAACCCAGCTCATAAGAGGTGATTTTCTCTGCTTCTTCTCCCTCCTCTGCATAAGTTACGGTTGAAGTATCACCGTTGGATAATACAAAGCGCCATCGGAAATATTCATCCGCTAAATCAGGCGTGCGAACGGCTTTAGATACATTAAATCTCAGTGAGTCTTGTTCACTTAACTTATAGGTCAAACCCAACTTAGGAGAAAGAAAAGCCCCACTCATGTCGCTATTCTCTAACATTGCACCTGTGTTCAACACCCAATCCTTGTTCACTCGATACTCCACGTTGGAAGACAGTCGAAACACCTCATCTTCTGCCGTACCCGATAAGTAATGGTCCGATTTTGCCTTTTCCCAACGATAGCCTAAGGCTGAAATCACTCTAAGTTGCTCAGACGCTTGCCAAGTACTTTGCAGTTCAATATCACGACGCGTCTCAAGTAAATCCAGCTCATAAGATTCTTCAATATCAGAAGTAATGGTACGACCAAATATTTGTGCATAAAAACTGGGAGACAGAGTCACCTTATGCCATTCGTAGGTATCCGATTTATCGTAGTAAGCTTGTAATTTGAGTTGATGACGCTCTGATGTCTGCCACTGATAAGCCATCTTAATGTGCTCTCGATGAACAATACGCTCAGGGTCATTGATGTCGTATGAATTCGAACCATATTCAGAAGGTTCTAAATTGGCCTTTAAATAACTCGCTCCGAGGTCCAAATCAAAACTCGTGGTGGCGGTTTCTTTGATCATCAACAGATTGCCCATACTGGTGCCATGACCGTCGTGACGTTCGTCTCCATCATCATCCTGATCAAAGCCCGCAATATTATTCGTCGCTGCCGATGCACGATAACTCCAATCACCACTCAAGCCACTGTGCTGGCCATACAAGCGATAATCTCCTTGAGCCCCCACATAAGTAGAAACACTGTTACCTAAGGTTTCAAGTGGAGAGCGGGTAATAATATTAACCACAGCAAAAAAGGAATTGATGCCATAACTGGCCGCATTTGGTCCGCGGTTGACTTCCACACGAGCCACATCCTCAATACTGATGGGCAAGGTTGCCCATTCCACCCGCGCAAGACCAACACTGTAAACAGAACGACCATTAATCAATACCTGTATGCGTCGATATTGATTTAATTGGGTACCATGATAAGAAGCAACGATTTGGCTAGAGGCATGATATGGGGCAACAGAAAAGCCCGGCACAAACTGCAATAAATCCTCTACGTACTGGACATTGACTCGTCGAATGAATTCACCGTCCAATACAGACAAACTAGAAGAGATATCCACTCTTGGCTGGGATATTTTAGAAGGGGTTACCACTACAGGAATCACATCCAAGAAACCATCATAGCCGCTGATATCATTAGCGTCTGCATAAGATGACACACTGAAAGAGTCTTCTTCGTTAGACTTTTCATCCAGCGATGGATCATTGGAAAGAATGTCATTATTTGAGGAGTCATTGACAGCCCAAACAGACGCAGTGCTCATCCAGAGCAAAAACACACTTACGGTCAATCGCATGGTTACTACTTAAGCCTATATTCGTCCGCCAGATAGGTTCCTAGAATTCGCACTTCCTCGGAAAAGAATCGCAACTCTTCCAGTGCCGCTTGCATCTTAGGTGATTGAAAATGCGCTTCCACATCCACATAAAACTGAGTCGCGGTAAAATTTCCATTCACCATATAACTTTCCAGTTTCAGCATGTTAATGCCTTGAGTGGCAAAGCCCCCCATGGCTTTGTACAAGGCAGCCGGAATGTTGCGCACTCGAAACATAAAAGATGTAATGTAAGTATGTTCCGTTTCATAAGCTGGCATTTTTTGCTGACGAGACAAAACCAAAAAGCGCGTCGTATTTCCTTTCGTATCATTAAAATGCGTTTTTAATACCTGTAAGCCGTATAATTCCGCCGCTAACTCAGAAGAAATCACCGCCAAACCAGGCTCATCTTGTTCGGCAATGTGTTTGGCTGCACCAGCTGTGTCATACATGGCTTGGCTTTTCGCCCCTAAGGCTTTGATATTAGTATCACATTGCGCCAAAGCTTGAGGGTGACTGCCAATGCGCGTGATGTCAGATAAGTTCATATCATGACGAGCAATAAGACAATGGTTTACTGGTTCAAAATGCTCTTTCACCACATACAGTTGTGTTTTACGCAGCTCACGATAAATCTCTTCTACTCGACCAGCAGTTGAGTTTTCTACTGGTATCATGGCGTAATAAGCGTCACCCTTCTCAACCATCTGCAAGGCATCAGCAAAAGTGGCGCAGTTGAATGTATTCCAATCTGGAAAGGTATGTTTGCATGCTAGGTGGGAATAGGCACCCGGTTCACCTTGATAAGCGACTATTTGACCGGCACCCAGTGTTAAAGAAGAATCTGGCATAATATAATACATCTTAAGGCTTTCGTTATCTTACATTATCAAATAGAGTCTGCTAGTTACATCCTTAATCTAACAAATTACTTACATACTATGCTGAAAGCCATTGCCATCTTCATAATCAAAATATATCAGTATTGTATTAGTCCCTTACTGGGAAATAATTGCCGCTTTTACCCTTCCTGCTCTCAGTACAGTATTCAGGCAATTGAGCGCTTTGGTATCATAAAAGGAAGTTATTTGAGCATGCGACGATTATTGAAATGTCACCCTTGGCATGAAGGCGGAGAAGACCCAGTGCCAGAGAAAGAACCACACCAATCTTGCTGTCACAACGCTGACAGCCCCTCTAACAGCCAGTTAAATAAGAGCAAAGACTGAAAACGACAGTCTCTGTTTGTGACCTTTAAGTTGCGGTTAAGTTACCGTCGTTAGGCAGACATGGTCAATTTCAAATCACTGGCCACCAGCACAGCTTGAGTGCGATTGTTAATTTCCAATTTACGGAAAATGGCGGTAATGTGTGCTTTCACTGTGGCTTCTGAAATGGCCAGTTCGTAGGCAATTTGCTTATTCAACAAACCTTCATGTAAATAGCACAATACCTTATATTGTTGTGGCGTTAGCTCTGCCACGCGTTTTTGCATGGTAAGATCCGATTTTGGCTGATTCTTAACCGCTTGCTGTATAGCCTCTGGCAACCAAATATCGCCATCTAAAATAGCGTTAATGGCTTCCACATAAGTACTGGGCTCGCTGGTTTTTGAAATGAACCCCAAAGCACCCGCTTCGATTACTTTGGCAACCAAAGCACTGTCTTCACTGCCAGAAATGATAGCCACCGGGACATCTGGATAGGCTTTTCGAATACGGATTAAACCGTACAAATCCCCACTACCTGGCATATTCAAATCCAGTAATAAGAGATCTAATTCACTTGCTTGCTCCAGACACGACATAGTCGAATCCAAATCATTGGCTTCGACTATGTGTAGATTGGGCATTTCCTTCTGCAATGCGCTACTTAACGCACTGCGAAATAATGGATGATCATCCGCAATTACCAGTGACAGCACTTGTTATCCTTTTAAATTAGGGACTATGTCACCCATTTAAACGGTTTTCGATCAAATCATCAACCACACTTGGATCCGCGAGTGTGCTGGTATCACCTAATTGATCCTGTTCATTGGCGGCAATTTTGCGCAAAATACGACGCATAATTTTACCAGAACGTGTTTTCGGCAAGCCGCGACTCGCCCATTGGATCAAATCAGGCGTGGCTATTGGACCAATTTCTTGACGCACAAATTGCTTCAGTGACTTACTCAGTTCATCATCTGGCGTAACCCCCACCACAGGCGTTACATAAACGTAAATGCCTTGACCTTTGATGTCATGCGGATAGCCAACAATCGCGGCTTCTGCAACGGCAGGATGAGCAACCAAGGCACTTTCAATTTCCGCTGTCCCCAAACGGTGCCCAGACACATTTAATACATCGTCCATTCGCCCTGTTATAAGATAATGACCCTCTTCATCCCGAGACGCACCATCACCCGTAAAATACATACCATCGAAAGTACTAAAGTAAGTTTGTTCGAAACGTTCGTGATCACCGTATACGGTTCTCGCTTGTCCCGGCCAAGAATCGGTCAGCACCAAACCACCTTCCACTAACACACCTTGCTGACCTTGGATATCTCCCTGTGCATCCACCAAAGCAGGTTGTACACCGTATAAGGGACCAGTACAGAAACCTGGCTTGGCATCACCCTGACCTACTCTCGGCGTCATCATCATGCCACCCGTTTCGGTTTGCCACCAAGTATCCACAATTGGACAAGAGGAATTGCCTATTTCACTGAAATACCAAGACCAAGCTTCCGGGTTGATGGGTTCACCCACGCTACCAAGAATACGCAATGATTTACGTTCACTGCTTTTCGTCGCTTCATCGCCTTTTGCCATTAACGCACGAATAGCCGTTGGTGCTGTGTACAAAATGGTCACACCAAACTTATCCACCACTCGGCCAATACGACCTGAATCTGGGAAGGTTGGTACCCCTTCAAATAAAATACTGGTCGTCCCATTGGCAAGTGGACCATATACCATGTAACTATGACCTGTGATCCAACCTACGTCCGCAGCACACCAATAAACATCGGTTGCTTTGAGGTCAAACACCAACTCATGGGTAATGGACGCATAAACAAGATAACCACCTGTGGTATGCACCACGCCTTTTGGTTTACCAGTGGAACCTGAAGTGTACAGAATAAACAGAGGATCTTCGGCATTCATAGGCTCTGCAGGGCACTCTGTGCTTTCATTCGCAACTTCTTTCGCCCAATCCAGATCGCGCCCATCAAGCCAAGGAATGTCTTTTTGCGTGTAGCGATACACCAAGACACTTTCCACACTTGGGCAAGCATTGTCTTCCAATGCCATATCGACATTATGTTTGAGAGGAATGGTATTACCTGCGCGTTTACCTTCGTCAGCCGTAATCACCAGCTTAACACCACAATCATTAAGGCGATCAGCAATGGCATGAGCAGAGAAACCACCGAAGATGACTGAGTGAATCGCACCAATTCGAGCACAAGCCAACATACTGTAGACAGCCTGAGGAATCATAGGCATGTAAATAGCGACACGATCACCCTTTTTGATCCCTTGACGTTTTAATAAATTGGCAAGGCGACCCACTTCATCATGTAGGGTTTGATAAGTGATGGCCACTTTTTCATCGGACTCTTGATCACCTTCGCAATAATAAGCGACTTTATCTGCCAATGCAGGTAAATGGCGATCAATACAATTGTACGCTACGTTCAGTTCACCATCTTCAAACCATTTGATGCTGACATTGCCGCGCGCAAAAGACGTATTTTTTACTTTGCTGTAAGGCTTGAACCAATCCAAACGCTTACCTTCCCTGCCCCAAAATTCGTCTGGGTTTTCAATCGATTCTTGATAGCGTTTTGCAAACTCAGTCTGACTGATATTAGCCTGTTTTTCCGCTGCTACTGAAATATCGCTATATACAGATTTCATAACCCGCTCCATTGTTACTGTTTTTATTCGGATGCAGAACTACTATAACGGCCTATCTATGGCTCGCTATTCCACTTTAGTCTTACTTTCTCACGGAACAAAACAAGATGCCATATTGAGTATCAACTTATTAGCCACTAAAACGACCCGCTTTAACAAAGAAAGGCAAGGTAATATCTTGCTTTTGATTGGGAGTTTGCCAAGCGGCTTGTAAAGGCTCCATACTTTGCAATAACGCTTCCTCACCAGATTTACCTTGTTCTGCAATGAAAGCTTGACTGCTTGACCAGCTCAACATCAGATCTTGCACTTGTGTGACTGTCCAATGACAGGTCAACTCAAATTTTGGTACCGATATTAGCTCAACAGGAAATTCCACATCATCATATTGATTCCACAACAAGCGACTTTCTGGCGGCCAATAAGGCGCTAACAAAGGCAGAACATGTTCATTTATGGCCTTATCTTCTTGTGGACCAATCGACAGTCGGTTATAGCCCATACACACGAACATGCCACCTGGCTTTAAAACCCGCTTTAATTCCCGCCAGAACACCTCTAAATCAAACCAATGTAGAGCTTGCGCAACACACACCAAATCAAAGGATTGATCTTCATAAGGTGTGTTTTCAGCAGGCGAAACTTGATAATGAATACGGCGATGTGGTGACGCGGCATGAATTTGTGACTCACTGATATCAGAGGCTTCGACTCGTTCAAAATAAGCCGCTAAATCCAACGCCACTTGTCCAGTTCCACAAGCGCAATCCCAAGCCACATTAGGCTTTGATACCTGTTGAAACAACCAATAATAAAATTCTGGCGGATACATAGGACGAGTTCGTGAATAATTGCTTGAACTGACACCATCAAAAACTCGCATAACAACCCTCTTTAATTAACTAACACCTGGTACTTTTCCAGCACTTGTCGCGCTTCAGTAACACCTTTAACACGGTATGCATGCATGCCAAGCGACTGCGCCATATCAATATTGATTTGATTATCATCAACAAACAAAATGTCCTGCGCTGGGACCTGTAACTTGTCTAATACAACTTGGTAAATGTCTGGCTCTGGTTTCACCAAGCCGAGTTGATGCGAAGCAAAATAATGATGAAACTGTCCCGCCAATCCCATTTCATCCAATAACCTTGGCCAATGCGCCGCGTTGGTATTAGATAAAATGGCTTTGTGGTACTCTGGCTTCACTTGCTTTACCAAGTCTAGCGCACCAGCGAACAAACCTCTTGGCCATGTTTGAAAAGCCTGTTTAAAACTTTCTTTATCGGCATTGCTGTTTACTTCAGCCAACAGCCGACTGGCAAAGGTATCGAAATCAATTTTGCCTGTATCAAAGGCTTTTACCGCAGGAGATCCTAGCCACTGCAACCAAACTTGCGATTCTTCTCCCTGAGTATTCAACATAGCATGCATTTGTGACACTTCTCCTAAGTCCACTAATACATTGCCAAGATCAAACATTACTACACGAATATGATGCTGTTGTGTCATTTTTAAGCTTTTGTCCCCGTCGGCAAATTTTTGCTTATACTAAAGTATCTAATTGTAAAAAAGACAGTGAATCGTTTTTTTTCCCTTATTGATAGGGAAGACAAAAATACGCCTGCTGAATGTGAAGGAAGGTACGAACAAGTCCACTGACTTCAGCGTGTGGATAACTCTCTTTTATTAGAGGCAAGTTTCGCCGTCCAATATAAGCATATTGGCAAGAAGCTTAACAAAGAATAAAGAGAGCTTAGACCACGCCCTTCGGGTCTTTCAGAGAAACGCCCTCTCTGTGTTAAGAGTGATTGAAAGGTCTTAACATTCCTGCTCACTCTTGCCTTGATAGACCGTTTCTCTGATAAGACTGAGGCTCAGAAGACTTATTCGCACCTTCCTTAGCAACGCTGCAGCCGTTTGTCGCTGGGTAAACTGTTCACGCCTTCTCTAATAAGCAAAAAGTTGCCGATACCTTGTTCCATAAAATAAGCAAGAAATTGCTCAAAATAGGAGGAAGCGTCATACGCCTGATCGCAAGAAATTTAAAAGTCTATAATTTTCATATAGTTATGAAATTGGTACGGTTTTCGCTATTTGAGAATTGAATCAAACCCAAAATAGGAGAAAAATAATATGAAATTGGGATTTGTTACCAAAGCACTTCTGACTGGCGCTACTGCAGTAGCATTAACCTTTTCTGCTACCTCGGCATCCGCTGCAGACAAGCGAAATTATATTCTAGCAACCGCTTCTACGGGTGGTACTTACTATCCTGTCGGCGTAGCTATAGCCACCCTAAGTAAGATCAAATTAGAGCCTAAGTTTGGCCTTTCCGTCTCTGCTATTAGTTCCGCAGGGTCTGGCGAGAACATCAAATTATTACGTGAAAATCAGGCGCAATTCGCGATATTACAAGGTCTATACGGCGCTTGGGCATGGGGTGGTGAAGGCCCTTTCGAACAAGTGGGTAAACAAACCGAGCTGCGCTCAGTGTCTATGTTATGGCAAAACGTTGAGCACTTTGTGCTTAAATCTGAGCTCGCTAAAACAGGCACAGTAGCCGATCTAAAAGATTTAGAAGGCACCAACAACAAGTTCTCTATCGGTAAGAAAAACTCAGGAACAGAAGGCTCTGGTCGCCAACAATTAAAAGGGTTAGGCATTGACCCCGACAAATTCAGCTTGGCTTACATGGGTTACGGTGCCAGTGCTGACGCCATGCAAAATGGCAATATTGACGGCATGAACACACCGGCAGGCGTTCCGGTGAGTGCAGTAACACGCTTGTATGCCTCTATGGGCGATAAAGTAACAGTATTGGATTTTACCGATGAACAAATGAAGGCAGCGAACGGTGATTACCAATTGTGGACACGTTATGTGATCCCCGCCAATACCTATCCAGGTCAAACCAAAGATATTAACACAGTGGCACAACCTAACTTCTTAGCTACTCGTGCCGATATGTCAGAAGAAGATGTGTATCAATTAACCAAGTCTTTGTACGAAAACTTAGGCTACCTAAGCGCGATTCACAAAGCGACGTCTGTTATGGCGATTGAAAAAGCCATCGCAGGTCTTCCTGTACCGCTCCACCCTGGCGCAGCACGTTACTATCGTGAAGTTGGTCTCGATATTCCTGCACGTTTGATTGCAGACTAATTCACCTGACCTTGTTAGCGCCGCACATAAGTGCGGCGCATACTTTTTTTTGTTCACCTAAGGTAGCTTGTTAATGACTGCTTCTTCGCCATCCACAAACGACCAAGACATTAATCTAGAAGACTTCGAAACCAAATACCGTTCTGGTCCTTGGCTGAATCGTTTAGTCTTTACCCTATCCATTTTTTTAGCGGTAGCGCACATCTATATCAACACCATAGCCACCTTACCTGAATTATGGGTATCTGCTTTTCACTTTGCCGGCTTTGGAGCACTCTGCGCCTTATTGATTCCCGCCGCGCCCCAATGGCAACACAGCAAATTGGCGCTCATTTGCGATAGCATCATAGTGCTGGCTCTGGCTGGTATGGTGTTCTACATCATTTTTTTTGAAGACGCTTTATATGCCCGTGGTGTCACTTTTGTTACCAGTGACTGGATTGTCTCTGCTGTGGCTGTGCTGTTGTCATTAGAGTTAATACGACGCACCAGCGGCTGGTTTATTCCAGTATTGATTGTGATTGCCCTAAGCTATGTCGTAGTATGGGGGCAATGGTTGAGCGGAATCTTTACCTTTCCGGGCCTTAGCATGGAAACCTTACTCTATCGCAGCTTTTTTAGTAGTGACGGCATGTTTGGTTCCATCTCACGAATTTCATGGAGCTTTGTCTTCATGTTTATCTTATTTGGTGCCTTTTTAGTCAAATCGGGTGCCGGTGATTTCATCATAGATTTGTCTCGGGCATTGGCCAGTAAAATGATTGGTGGACCCGGTTTTGTGGCAGTATTGGGCTCAGGTTTAATGGGGTCCGTATCAGGATCTTCGGTTGCCAATACAGTTTCCACTGGCGTTATTACCATCCCGCTTATGCGTCGCGCTGGTTTTCCAGCCCGTTTCGCTGCTGGCATTGAAGCGGCGGCTTCCACTGGTGGACAGTTGATGCCGCCCGTCATGGGAGCTGGCGCCTTTATCATGGCGTCGTACACACAAGTATCTTATGTCACCATTATTGGCGCAGCCGCGATTCCGGCCTTATTGTATTTTTTATCGGTAGGTTTTTTTGTCCGCGTCGAAGCCAAACGCAGCAAGGTAGTTGCCACGGAAGAAGACAGCAAGATTGTGGTGTCACAAGTGCTAAAAGGAGGTTGGCATCACATTATTCCTCTCGGCGTGTTGGTCGCTCTTCTAGTACAAGGCTTTACACCAACTTATGCGGCGGGTTTGAGTATTATTGCCGTTATCTTGGCTTCTTTTCTGTCAAAAAGACATAAAATGGGGCCAGTGGCAATTCTCGATGCCATGGCACAAGGGGCCAAAAACATGTCGACCACAGCGGTTTTATTAATAGGGATTGGCTTGGTCGTCAATGTGATTAGTACTACTGGCGTGGGCAATACCTTTTCCTTGTTGATCACCAACTGGGCGGGGGGCAGTCTTTTCTTCACTATTGTCTTGGTGGCGATTGCCTCATTAATTCTGGGCATGGGGTTACCTGTGACCGCATCCTATATTGTCTTAGGCACCCTGTCCGCACCGGCTCTGTTTAATCTGATTGCCGAAAGTCAGTTAGTTGACATGATCGCCTCTGGCAACTTGCCTGAAACGGCTCACGCCATTTTCATGTTGGTTGACCCCAGTGTGTTGGGTGCTTTAGCGCAAGGTATGCCGATGGATCAAGCACAAGCTTTGGTGGCACAAGTGCCTAACGACTTTAAAGGCATGTTGATGGATCAAGCCTTAGGAGCGGAGCATGTGGCGATGATTTTGGTCACCGCGCATATGATCATCTTCTGGTTATCACAAGACAGCAATGTCACTCCACCAGTCTGTTTGACCGCTTTCGCCGCTGCAGCCATTGCCAAAACACCACCTATGTTAACCGGCATGACCGCATGGAAGCTGGCGAAAGGCTTATACATAGTGCCTCTCTTAATGGCTTACACTCAGTTAATTGGTGGCGACGCTGAAACCTTGATGCGTTTATGCTTCTTCGGAATTTTCGGTTTATACGCCTTAGTAGCAGCGATGGAAGGGTATTTAGAAGACAAGCTAAACTTGTTATATCGCCTATTTGCTCTGTCAGCGGCCGTCTTAATGCTGTGGCCAAATTTCGACATCTGGCTGCAATGCATTGGTTTAGGTGTATTCCTAGTGCTGTTCATCTTGGGCAATCGCAGTTATAAAACCAGCGTCTAATCACCTGAAACTCTGGTATATAAAGCTTGGCATGAGTCAGGCTTTTTTATGCCTGATCAGAATCCTGTGTACTTTTAGTAGCGCTTAAGGTACCAGCTCCAGAACTAGGATGACTCATCATATCAATCCAGCGCGCAACGCTGGCTTCGTATTCAGGCATTTGCTCACTGGGTACCGATTGTGCCGTCGGAATTTTTGCTGTCATTGGATTGACCGGACGCCCACGAACATGCAATTCATAATGCAAATGCGCTCCCGTTGTTCGACCAGTATTACCAGACAAAGCTATCACTTGACCCCGCTTCACCTTTTGCCCTTTTTTCACCAATATTTTATTCAAGTGCAAATAACGCGCGCCATAAGGTCCTGTGTAATCAATGACTATGTATTTACCAGCGTACTTGTGACTGGCCACACGTGTCACGACACCATCTCCCGTCGCCAATATTTTGGTGCCTACTGGGGTTGCTAAATCCACGCCATTGTGTGGCGCCCTATGACCTGTGATAGGGTGTAAACGATTGGCATTGAAGGGTGAGCTAATCCGATAATGTTTGCTGGTTGGCCAGCGTAATAAAGCTGGCGTCAGACTCTTGCCGTCTTGATCATAGAAACGCCCATCGCTGTGTAAAAAAGCACGGTAGGTTTTGCCTTGTACCACAAATTGCAGTGCTTCAATTTGTGTATCGCCAACCTGAACGCCATCAATACTGCCATTTTTGACAACCAAATCGAACTCGTCATTGGCGCGCAAGTCCTTGCGGAAATTCACTCGACCTTTTAGTACATCATGAATGATCAGGATGTTGTTATCCGATAGCCCTAGTTTCTTAGCAGACAAATAAAAATTACCCACTATTTTGCTGTGTATACTGGTTTGCGTATAGCTAATGGGTTTGATGTGTTCTTCGTAAGTAAAACCACCACTGCCATGACGCACGAAAGAAACGCTCTTACTAATGTCTAAACGCCTTGTTAAGCCTTGTAGTTGGCCTTGCGCATCCAGTTTAAAAGTGAACTTATCATTAGGTAGCAATGGCTCTAATACCAAGTATTCTTGATCAGCTTCCAACACAGCATACATGGACTCTTTGGACAAACCAAAACGATTAAAAATTTTGGCGAGAGTATCACCAGATTTAATAACGTATTCGATACTAGCGGGACTAACGACCGCCTGCTCAACCTGCTGCAATGGATCGGTAGACAACAAGGCATTATAATCTTGGTCGGACTTAGCGACTTCAATATTGTGCTGGCGAATCGTATTTACCACAGGTTTGCTGGGTAAAGTGAATGGTTTCTCATGCCCTTCTGATGGTGGTACCAGCGCTTTATAAACCCATAAAAATATAAAAAAGACCGCTACTATAGAAGCGAACCATGCATGCTGACCTTGGAAGCACCAATTCAGTATGCGTCTAAAAAACTGCATAAATAAACTCATTGAAAAACATGGGCATTCAATTGCCTATAAAGTATTTATCACCATGCCTGCTTGATTCATTTTTCAAGACACATACATCAAGCAAGACAAATAGGAATCAAACTCTCTTACTTTGTCGCATACGCCATAATCCGACCAGTATTAATGCACAAAAATCACCCTTGATGCCGGATTTAAGTCGTTTTTTACACTAACCATACACAACAATGTCACTTTTTATCGGGGCGCTAGAATACGGTATTTCCCTGTACAAAGAAACACCTATTATTCTGCCCATCAAATGCTGTTAAAGGAGAACAAAACACTGTCTTAAATTGCACTCTTTTTTCATGCAAATTTTCTAGACGCCTGAATTGAGCCTACGTACTATAAGACGATTAATTAGGCCAGATAAGGTTCACTATGCCACTCAATGCCGCCAACTATCAAGGCTTTCAAACAACCGCCTACAGTCTTGCTGGGGATGTCAATGACACAGCTTATACTGACTTGGTAGAAGAGGTCCCCGTCACCTTAAGCATTCATGATCTTGCTCATGCTGTCGTTATGGTCACCCCCATTCAGCTTGAAGAATTTGCCATAGGCTTTGCCATCTCCGAAGGCATCATAGACAAGCATCAAGATCTACGAGATATCGTATTTCAAGAACAAAACACCACAAGCGGCGTAAAAGGATTGGAAATCAATCTACAAATTAGTCCCCGTCGCTTTCACGATTACAAGCAAACGCGTAAAGTGCATGTTGGCGCCAGTGGTTGCGGTTTGTGTGGCAAAGAATCACTTCAACAAGCCTTTCCGGACTTAATCAAACTCCCTCAAACAAGAGTGATGGATTTTTCCTTTCTGGAGGGATTACGCGACAAGGTATTTCAAGCACAACGCTTAGGTAAGCGCACGGGAGCCCTTCATGCTGCCCTGTTACTTGACCCTCAGGGTAACCCCCTCTGTTGCATGGAAGACATAGGTCGTCATAATTGTCTGGATAAAATCATCGGCTATGCGGCTAAAACGACAACCAACTTAGACCAACATTCTGTAGTAATGTCGAGCCGTTGCAGTACCGAGCTGATTCTAAAAGCCGTTAAAGCCAAATTATCAAACTTGATTCATCTTGCTTCTCCTAGTCAACTGGCGGTAAATTTAGCGCAAGAGTATGGTCTCACCTTAATTCACTTACCCAAACACGATGCCCCTCGTTTCTTCGCTAAAGGCAACATAAAGGACAGGTTAGATGACAAATAAGACGCAACACTTCACTCCCTATAAAGGTCCTGCAGGCGGTTGGGGAGCATTAAAAAGTACCGCACAGCATTGGTTAAAAAGTGAAAATGCCACCCGTAATATTTTTACCTTGCTAAAAACCAACCAACCGCACGGATTTGATTGTCCTGGTTGCGCATGGGGGGAAAAACACGATCCCGCCAAGATTCGTTTTTGTGAAAATGGCGCCAAAGCGGTGAACTGGGAGGCGACCTCACGCAAAGTGGACGCTCAGTTTATGGCTCAGCATTCGGTCAGCTGGCTGAAAACACAAAGCGATTATTTTTTAGAATATCAAGGTCGTTTGACCGAGCCTATGCGGTATAACCCGTCCACCGATCACTATGAAAGCATTACTTGGTCAGACGCCTTCAAACTGATTGCCGACACACTCAAACAACAGTCTTCCCCTGATAATGTGGCTTTTTATACCTCAGGACGTGCCAGTAATGAAGCGGCCTTTTTGTATCAACTGTTTGCTCGCGCTTATGGAACCAATAACTTTCCCGACTGTTCAAACATGTGTCACGAAGCCAGCGGCTATGCCCTAACCAGTAGTATTGGTATTGGCAAAGGCACGGTGGAAATTGACGATTTTGACAAAGCCGATGCGGTATTTGTATTTGGCCAAAATCCTGGCACTAATCATCCTCGTATGCTGGAAACCCTAAAAGAAGTCGTACAACGCGGCGCTCAGCTGCATACCTTTAATACCTTAAAAGAACGTGGCCTTGAGCGTTTTCAGAATCCACAAAGCCCGATCGAAATGCTCACCAATTCCTCAAAGCCAACCAATACCGCTTATTACACGCCAAAAATTGGCGGTGACATGGCCGTAGTACGTGGCATGGTGAAAGTACTGATCGAACTAGAAGAAGCCGCTCAACAAGCTGGTAGTGCGATATTTGATCATGACTTTATTGCACAACACACCCAAGGAATGGAGACCTACTTAGAACAGGTTAAGCAGACTCCTTGGTCTAACATTCTTGAGCAATCAGGACTCAGCCGACAAGAGATAGAACAGGCTGCCCAAGTGTATGCTGAAGCAGACTGCAGCATTATCACTTGGGCCATGGGCATCACCCAGCACCATCATTCGGTTGCCACCATTCACGAAATCGTCAATCTATTAGCCTTAAAGGGGAATTTCGGCAAAGCGGGCGCGGGCGCTTGTCCAGTGCGAGGTCACAGTAATGTACAAGGTGATCGCACCATGGGCATAAACGAAAAACCCAGCGAAGCCTTTCTAACGGCGTTAGAACAACGCTTCCAATTCTCACCACCAAAACAAGAAGGACTTGCGGTGGTCGACACCATCCGCGCTATGCAACAAGGCAAGGTAAACGTTTTTATCGCATTAGGAGGTAATTTCGCTGCCGCCACACCAGACACACAAGCCACTGCAAAAGCCCTTGAAGCTTGCCAGCTAACGGTACAAATCAGCACTAAGCTAAACCGCTCTCATTTGGTCACAGGCAAAAACGCTTTAATTCTGCCTTGTCTTGGTCGGACTGATATTGATCATCAAGCCAATGGGCAACAGAAAGTCACAGTGGAAGACTCTTTCAGTATGATTCATGCCTCTGGCGGCGTGCTGGAACCCATGAGCGACTTACAGAAATCCGAGCCTGCCATCATTGCGGGCATGGCCGAAGCAACATTAGGGAAATATCCGGTCGATTGGCAAGCCCTCATTGCGGATTATGACCTAATCCGTGAACACATTGCCGCTGTAGTACCAGGTTTTGCTAATTTTAATCAGCGTATTTTGCAAGATGGTGGCTTCTATTTAGGCAACAGTGCTCGTGATCGTCAGTGGAAAACACCAGCAGGTAAAGCCATAGTACACAGCCACCGCCTACCAGACTCTATTTTACCCAAACAGACTCAAGGTTTACTCACCGAACGCAGCTTTGTTTTGCAAACCTTACGCTCCCATGATCAGTACAATACCACCATATACGGTTTTGATGATCGTTATCGAGGGATTAAAAACGAACGTAATCTGGTCTTTATCAACCCAGCAGATCTGCAAAGACTAGGCTTAAAAGAAGGCCAAAAAGTCACTATCCGTTCTATTTGGAATGATGGTGTTGAGCGAAAAGTAGAGGGCTTTAAACTGGTTCCTTACAGTATTCCTGCAGGGAATTTAGCCGCCTATTATCCAGAAACAAATCCCTTGGTGCCTTTAGACAGTCATGGCGAATTTAGCAATACGCCAACCTCGAAAAGCATCGCCGTGGAATTGACACCCTGTGATACAAATACGGAATTGGAGATGGCTGCTCTTTAGAAGCCAGTAACTAAAATAGTGACTGCAATATCTGCCATCATCAATGACAAGATACTTAATCGCGCCACATTGCGGGCAAAAACAGCACTAGCACGGTAAAGTATTCTAAGCGGCCTAGTATCATGGCAAAGCTCATTAGCCAGGTGCCTGTGTCGCTGAGTGGGGCAAAATTATTGCCCAACTCAGCAAACCCTGGCCCCAATACATTTAAACATGCAGCTGTTGCGCTAAGGGAGCCCATAAAGCTCATACCAGTCGCCATGAGTAATAGGGTAAACACCAAGGTGACAATGGCCGCCACACACATAAAGCCCATGATAGAATGACGAATATCATCACTGATATGTCGACCTTGAAACTTCATAGTAAAGACGCCACTAGGATGCACCAAGCGCTTAATTTCTAAACTGATGGATTTAAGGGAGATAACATTTCGAATCACCTTATTGCCACCCGCCGTCGAACCCGCACAACCACCTATGTAACCAACAAAAATCAACACAATCGAGGTAACGGCAGGCCAGGCTCCAAAATCCGTTGCTGCAAAACCCGTGCTGGTAATAAAAGAAATTACATGAAAAAAGGCTTGTGTTAAGGCGTTCCAACTGCCCTGTTCTGCCTGCGTTTGATAGAGAAACACAGCTAATAACAAAGCCACCAGCGCCACAATAATCAAAAAGGCATGGGTTTCTTCATCTTGCCAATACAACTTAATAGCGCGCGCCAGAAAGACGCGATAGTGCAAGGCAAAATTAATTGCCCCAAGTAACATAAAGAGATTGCAAATCCACAGCATAAGCGAGCTATTGAAATAGCCCATACTGGCGTCATGAGTAGAAAAACCGCCCGTAGAAACCGTGCTAAAACTATGCCCTATGGCGTCAAACACCGACATGCCAGCAAAATAATAAGACACGGCACACAGCAGAGTAATGACCAAATACACCATCCATAAATAACGCGTGGTACTGGATACTCGCGGCGACAACTTTTCATCTTTGATTGGGCCGGGAGTCTCAGCTTTTAACAAGCGCATTCCCCCTATGTTCAACATGGGTAAAATGGCCACCACAAAAATCACCACTCCCAAGCCGCCCATCCATTGCAGAAATTGCCGATACATTAAGAAGCTTGGCGGCAATTCATCCAAACCGGATAAAATGGTCGCCCCTGTTGTGGTTAACGCACTGATGGATTCAAATACCCCATCGGTAAAAGACACTTGAGTCACATGAATAATGGGAACAGCCCCCAATACACCAACAGCAAACCAAGTCAAAGCAGCAAACAACATAGCTTCACGAACATTTACCGATGGCAAAGAGTATTTTTTAAAGGCGAAGAGTAACGGCATAGCACAACAAAAGGTCAGCATCGCAGGCACCGCAAAGTCACGACCGACGCCGTCTTTAAAATACATAAAGGACAACTCGGCAAACACTAACTGCACCAGACTCATCCATAAGCAAGGCATGGTTAATAGGCGAATAATCAACAGCGGACGAATCATTTACATCATGGCCTTGTGTTTAACTAAAGAGCGTTCAACTAAAGAGCATTTAACTAAAGAGCGTTTTCCCTGAACGCTCACATTGACGGATGAGGACATCGCTTTCTTAGCCTCTAACTATAAGACAATGGAAAGGGTAACCCGCTGACCAAATATGAAAATAGCTTGGTTAAAAGCGTAAGATAGTGCAAGTAATGTGGACACCGCACAAAGATTATGCTTTATTAATCGAACAATAATTAGAGAAAGTCAACTGGAGGAGCACTATATGGATATACTTTTATTGGATGATATTATTCATCTCACTGCACTGGCCATTACGGTAGGTAGCTTTTTAGTTATCAGTGGCAAACGAGTTATCGAATTGTGCGAACAAACTCGATCTAAATGATCTAATAAATGTGCTAAATAGTTAATCAGACACAATTTTCAAAGAAGATTTCCAAAAAAGCCGAATGATCACATTCGGCTTTTTAAAATGAATGACACAATTAAGACAACATCAAGTTTCGAACATCATCCGGAATGGCCTGAGCTTGTAACTTTCCCTCTTCATTTACACATGCCCAAACACGTTTTTCAGAGCATTCAACCGCCAAGTCACCTCGATTAAAGAGACGATGTTGAACGCAAAAGCTGGCCCTACCAATTTCGGTGAACTCACTTTCAATATTCACCAGATCACCATATTTGGACGCTTTATAAAACTGTGATCGAGTATCTACCATAGGAAAGCCCACACAATGCGCTTGCTCTCGTATACGACTCAGAGAGTATCCCATGGCATTGAACAACTCACCTGTTGACGCATCAAAGAAGGCGAAGTAACGCGGATAAAACACAATATCCGCCGGGTCACAATCTCCCCATTCAATGCGTATTTCTCGCTGATGTTTGAACATCTTAGAGACTGATCACTTGTGGTGCTATCGGCTCTTGATACAAGAGTTCCACTTGATCCTCACGATGCGTTTGCACCGCTCGCTGATTCAAAGACCCCTTATCCGTGATTTCATGGGCATCAATACTGGCCGGTGTTGCCTGCAGGATAATACGCTTCACCAAAGTGGAACTGCCGGTACTTTGCTCCGCCGCCTCTTGCATTTTCTGATGGAAAGCCTCGCGTACTACTTGGTGCGCTATCACTTCTTCATTGGACTCCATCACATCGTGAGGCAGAATGGCCTTACAATGGGCCCAATCAGGGAACACCATAGCTGTGATGTAACCTCGGTTGGTTCCGCATAACACCACATCCTGAGCAAAAGGCGCTAATGCACTAATAAACTTAGCTCGTAAGGTTCCGGCACTAACCCAAGTTCCACTGTCGAGTTTAAAGTCTTCTGATACACGACCGTCAAAGCGAAAGCCACGTTGGGGCTGTGTTTCATCTAAGAAAGCAAAGGCATCGCCTAAGCAGTAATAGCCTTCTTCATCAAACGCTTTTGCGGTCAGCTCAGGTTGACGCCAATAGCCCGGCATCACGGTCACGGCTTTGACTCTGGCTTCCAACTTTCCTTGATTGGGAATCAATTTAATCGATACCCCGGGTGCTGGTACCCCAATCACTCCAGAAGAGGACTCTTCTACTGAAGCAAAGGTCGCAGATGGTGCCGTTTCAGTACAGCCCAAACCGGTTAGCATAGGTATTTTCTTACCTGTATATTGAATGGCCAGCGCGTCTAAGTCATCCCAGATATGTTGTGCTAAGCCTGCTGCTGCAAAAAAGGTAAACTGCAAACGGGAAAAGAATTTTTGCGCAAATTGGGCGTCCTCTTTGAGTTTTTTGACTAACAACTCAAAACCTTTGGGAACATTAAAATACACAGTAGGCGAAATTTCCGACAAATTTTTCAAGGTTTTATCAAATAGCTTCTCAGTTGGCTTACCATCGTCTAGATACAAACTACCGCCGTTATAAAGGGCTATACCAATATTATGATTACCACCAAAAGTGTGATTCCAAGGTAACCAATCCACCATAATAGGTGGCTGATCTTTTAAGAATTGCATCACTTGATGAATCATCACCTGATTGGCGCAGATCATTCGCTGAGTATTGATAACCCCTTTCGGCATCCCAGTCGTACCTGAAGTGAAAAGAATTTTCGCAATGGTATCGCCATCAACCTTGCTATTCTCAATCTCAATCTGAGGCGAAATAGGATGCGCCAGACAATCTTGATAAGACACCGTTGGATTGGCAATTTGCTGTGCTTGTGTGTCCCCTTGCAATACCAAAACTGGCGTTGTCTCATCCTGACAAACGGCCTTGATGGCTTTTTCATAGGGGGCTAATTCATCCACCACAATTAGGCCTGGCGTCAAGATGTCCATAATGCCTTGTAACTTGGCGTAATCAGTAGCAATCAATGAATAGGCAGGAGATAAAGGCGAATGAGCAATGCCCACATACATGCCAGCCAAAGCCAACATGAGGTGCTCAGCACTGTTACCACATAAAAAAACAATGGGGCGTTCGGTTGAGACAGGTTGAGTGAGCAACCAAGAAGCCAACTTTTTGGCACGCAACACAGCATCCGAGTAGGTAATCTTATCCCACTCACCTTGTGTATCACGTTGAGCAACAAACACCCTATCTGGTGCTTGTTGCGCCCAGTAGGCTAATTGATCTGTCCAACAACGGGCAAAATCATCCAATGGTTTTTGACTGTTTACTATCCTTACACCATCCTCACGCTTAATTAACTCGATGGGATGCGCAACGACTTTAATAGGATGAAATCCAACACTCATGTTCTGCTCCTAAAACCACCTTGCTTGTTTTTATGTGGTTTAAGTTTTGTTTTTTGAGTCGCTAATGACCTTTCACTAACGCTATTATTGTTATTCTCTCGATGACTTAAGCCTGACCTTGCCTCTATCGCCAAACCAAAGTCGCGGAGCCATTTATTTGGCTGCCATACGAATTGCACCGTCTAAACGAATAACTTCGCCATTCAACATGCTGTTCTCAATAATGTGTTGAGCCAAGCTAGCGTATTCGTCCGGCTCCCCTAAACGAGGTGGAAATGGCACTGATTCACCCAGAGATTTTTGCACTTCTTCTGGCAGCACATCCATCATTGGGGTTTTGAACAAACCCGGTGCAATAGTCATGACACGAATGCCAAAGCGCGCTAGCTCTCGTGCGATAGGCAAAGTCATAGCACAAACTCCACCTTTTGAAGCGGCGTAACCAGCTTGGCCGATTTGTCCATCAAAAGCGGCAACCGATGCCGTGTTAATAATCACGCCCCGCTCTAAATTATCGGCTTGCTGATTGTGCTGCATCTTATCCGCCACTAAGCGAATCATATTAAAAGTACCAATCAGGTTAACCGAAACAGCACGTTGGAAACTTGCTAATTTATGTGGACCTTCGCGACCAACCACACGCTCCGCACCCGGAATACCAGCACAATTCACCAAGCCATCAATGGCACCAAATTTTGCCACCGCTTGATCAAGGGTTTGTTGTACCGATGCTTCATCAACAATATCAGTAACGCACGCTTGCGCCTGGTCACCCAAATCGGCTTGAACACGCTGTAAACCTGATTCGTTAACATCCGCCAATGTAATGTTTGCGCCTAACGACATAAGACGACGCGCTACTGCTTCACCAATACCTGAAGCCGAGCCCGTCACAATAAAATGTTTACCTTGGATTTGCATAACAATGCCTCAATTTCACTCTACTCTAGAGATGGATAATTAGGATTTTTTACGATTCAGAAAAGCATCAATACGGGCTTTCACTTCTTCACTGGTTTGCGTAATACCGCAGATCAATGATTCCGTGTAAAGACCCTCTTGGCCCGCCATATTATTGATACGACTGAGTCCTGTGGTCATTGCCCAGTTAGAGTATTTAGAGTTTTTGTTAATGCCTTTGGCGATGTCAAACGCTTTGTTTAATGCTTCACCCGTTGCGACCACATAATGGCCTAGACCAATGCGATGACCTTCTTCAGCGTCCACATCGCGACCAGTTAGCATCATTTCCGTCATACGACTGGCGCCGATAACATTGGCCACGTTTACAGAAGCACCACCGCCGACAAAAATGCCATGCTTGCCTTCTGGTAAACGGTAAAAAGTATTTTCCTCGGTCACGCGCACATGAGCACAGATAGCCAATTCCAAACCACCACCTATGACCGCACCATGCATGGCAGCGACCACTGGTGTGCCTGAATCACGAATGTGACCAAATACGCGATGCCACATTTGCGAATGCTTGACCACTTCAAAAGGTTCACGCGCTTTGTGCTCTCGCAAGTCCAAGCCGGAACAAAATTCTGGGCCATTACCAGAAAGGACGATGACATTGACATCATCAGTAAGGTTTAAAAAGACGTGCTCAATTTCTAGACATAAGCTGTCATTAATCGCATTCTTTTTCTCAGGACGATTCAGCTCTAAATGGCCAACGCCATTATCGACAGAAAATTTAATAAATTGGTAAGGAGTCATATAAGCCTCTATTGTTATGTTTATAGGCCAAGCGTTAGCTCAACACTCAAACGCCAGATATTTAGTTTATAGAAATAATAGTTGTATATATAAACAAATGTCAATTACAACAAATTGGAATTCTATTTTTCCGATATCTTGTATCTCAATTGAATGAAAAAACCCTGAACTTAGGCAGACATCAAGTTCAGGGTAAAAAACGTCTAACGATCAGATACCTTTATGACCACAGCCATACCTGTGTCACCCGCAGCGCAACCCGTAAATAAACCGTAACCACCACCTGTCATTACAAGTTCTTCTATCAATTCTATGATGGCACGCATACCAGTCGGCCCTTGAGGGTGGCCCCAGATTAAGGAACAGCCGTAGTTATTCATGGCCATCACATCCAACCCCATCGCCTTAGCCAAAGCCACGTCATTCACTGCAAAGGGGTTATGAGTTTTAATGGCTTTGATGTCTTTGATATCAACTTCTGCAATGGCCAACGCACGTTTGGCTGCTTCTATCGGTGCGGCTGGCATGTAAGCCAAATCATCACGGGCTTGCCCAAAACCAAGCAGTTCAATTTTAATATCAGGACGCGAAGTTAAATTCGCCACTTCTTCTGATCGACACAAAATCGCTGACGCATTGCCATCTGCAGGATGCGTTTGGTTACCAAAGGTGATCACGCCACTTTCTTGAATGGGTTTTAATTTTTGCAAACCTTCCAATGTGGTTGGAAACACCCCTTCATCTCCATAAATGACCTTATCTTCTTTCTTAAAGTTAGCCGTTGGCACGGACAAAGGTAAGGTCATGTAACGCTTCTGAAAGGCCTGATCATCTTTTAGCGCATCCTGATATTGCTCGTAGCGTCTAAGGGTGACTGCGTCCAACTCTTCACGAGTGATATCAAAACGTTGTGCTACATTCTCACCGGTTTGCATCATAGAATGACCGCCAACACAATCATTCATCATGTTATAAGTCACCTGATCTTCTGAGGCACCCGCTGGCCCTTTGGCATTCGGGTAATAAATGTGTGGACCATTAGAGCAACGATCTGCCGTCATCAACAAAGAGACGTTCGCCATGCCACAGACAATTTCTGATGCGGCCGCAAACAAACCTCGCGCACTGGTCGCACACACTTGGTTCACCGCATGTCCTGCGGTATTTACTGCACCAATATCATACAGAGGCCAAGGAGCACCATTAAAGGATTGATACTGGTTAATGGTCATGCCTAACACCCCAGAATCAAATACCTTTGGATCAATATCACGTTTGGCCAATTCTTGCTTTGTCACATGGGCTGCAAATTTCATGGAATGCAAGTGTTGCAAGGAGCCCTGCCACTTAGTAAAAGGCGTACTCCAATAAGCACCGTAAGGAATTTCAACATTCTTGATAGACATACTTAAACCTCAAATTAGTTTGTTATTTTTATTGGCCTTGCGCTGTCATGATCTCACTCAAACCGCCCCATTGTTCAGCAAAAATGGCCTCTGGCATGCTGGTAAGATCGTCAGCAATAATAGGACGGAAAGACATAGCGGCCAGTACATCTTTTTCAAGATCCAAGCCCGGCGCGATTTCGGTCAACACCATGCCTTCTTGACGTAATTCCAATACGCAACGCTCGGTAACAAATACCACTGGCTGTTTGTTGGTTCGTGCCACGTCACCACTAAAGGTAATATGGTCCACTGCGTCGACAAATTTCTGCACCTTGCCCTCTTCAACAACCTGCAGCTTGCCACCACTGAATTCCAATTTAGCACCATTGACTAAGGTGCCGCAGAACACCACCTTCTTGGCACTTTGGGAAATATTAATGAAGCCACCTGGGCCAACCACTTTGGGACCAAACTTGCTAACATTCAAATTGCCCTGCTGATCAGCCTGAGCCAAACCTAAGAAGGCAATGTCCAAACCACCGCCATCATAAAAATCAAACTGTGCCTCATGCTCTATAATGGCATCGGCATTCCAAGCCGCCCCAAAATCCGCACCAGAGGCTGGAATGCCTCCGTACGTTCCCAACTCAGTCGTCAAGGTAAACAAGTGCGACACTTTTTCCTCTGCCGCAATCGCCGCCACGCCGTCTGGCATGCCTATGCCTAGATTCACCATCACATTGGCTTCAAGCTCCATGGCGGCACGTCGTGCAATGACTTTACGCGCACTGAAGGGCATCACAGGCAAAGCGTTTAAAGGTACTCGCGCATTGCCCGCCAACCCTGGGTTATAGATACTACCAATGGTTTGTTTGTGATCTTCTGCAGGGGCGACCGTCACATAATCCACCAGTACACCCGGTACTTTTACTTCTTTTGGATGAAGAGAATGACGTTCAGCAATGTACTTCACCTGAGCGATAACAATACCACCGTTATTTTTCGCTGCTTGTGCCATCGGCAAAATTTCCGCCAACATGGCTTCTTCTTCAACCGACAAGTTGCCGTCTTCATCCGCCGTTGTGGCACGAATCACGACCACATCGAGAGGGAATTTTTTGAACAACAACCACTCTTCGTCTTCAATATCAATGCGTTTTACTAGGTCTTCTGTGGTTTTGCTGGTCACTTTACCGCCACTGACCAGTGGATCCACATAGGTTCCCATGCCAATCTTGGTAATAACACCAGGCTTATTGCCAGCAATTTGACGCCACATAGTGGTCAATACACCTTGCGGTAACAAATAGGCTTCAATCGCGTCATCGGTAATCATTTGTGCCATTTTAGGCGCTTGCCCTGTGTGGCCTGAAATCAGTCGTTTAACCAAATTGGGATGGGCCAAATGAGACATACCAGCGTCTTTACCATCGCCACAACCACAATCATGGATGAGTGTCAGTTGTTTTGGATGGCCGGTATTTACAAAACGCTGTTCGACGGCTTTGGCGACCGCCTCTGCAAAGTAAGACATGCCCACTGTTGACCAAGCGACCGACGCACCATCTTGAATTCGTTCTGCGGCTTGCTCAAGAGAAATCACCTTTGTCATATTCAACCTCATATTATTGTTATGCTAATGGCGGTTTTAATCGATAAAACTGTTGTACAATACAACAATTAATTTATCAAACATTTTTAGCTTTTTTTATGGCATATTGCTTTTTTTGAATACTTTAAGCAAAAAAGTCATGGTCATTATGATTGAATTAGCTTTGGCTTATGGCCAAAATGATTTTATGTCTCGAGAGCAAACTAGGCACATGAGATTACCAATGTGTTACATTGGTCACAGTGACACTGGACAACACAAAAATAATAAGGTGCTAATCATGAAAATTTTAAAAATAAAAGCCCTGGCTTTAATGGCCGGAACCCTTCTTTCGACAAGTGTACTTGCAGAAGCTGAATACACTTTCAAACTTCATCACTTCCTGCCACCGGTTTCAAATGCACAAGTAAACTTCTTACAACCTTGGGCAGACAAAGTCGAAGCCGAATCCAATGGCCGTATCCATATTGATATTTACCCAGCCATGCAATTGGGTGGCAAACCACCACAATTGTTTGACCAAGCCCGCAAAGGCATTGTTGATATCTCTTGGACAGTGGGTGGTTACACTCCAGGCCGTTTCCCAAAAGCAACAGCCTTTGAGCTACCTTTCATGCCATTAAGCGCTCGTATCACCAGTATGGCACTTCAGGATTACGCTGAAACCGAGATGCAAGATGAGCTAAAAGACGTAAAATTGCTTGCTCTACACACCCACTTCCCTGGGTCTTTGCATTCTCGCACCAAAGACATCAAAAAGCTGGAAGATCTAGATGGCATGAAAGTTCGTGCGCCAAATAAAGTCATGGCAGAAGCCTTTAGTATTTTGGACGCCAATACTGTTTTCATGCCAGTACCTACCATGCCAAGTGCCCTTTCAAAAGGCGTAATCGATGTCACTGCATTGCCTTTTGAAGTCGTAAAACCAATGAAGATTCATGAGCTAGCACCACATCACACTGAATTCAAAGGTGATCGTGGCTTATATACTCAGTTCTTTATTTTCTCAATGAACAAAAAAGCCTATGACAGCTTACCTGCGGATTTACAAAGGGTCATTGATGACAACTCAGGTGTGCCACTAGCAGGTTTTGTTGGCGATGTATTTGATGCATACGAAATCGGCGCTCGCAAAGACGCGGTGGACAATGGTAATACCTTCAACACTATTGAAGGTGCTGAGTACGACCGTTGGAAAACCACCTTGCAGCCTGTTACAGATCAATGGATTGAGGATATGAATGACGATGGTTACGAAGCGAACCGTCTGTTAGAAAAAGCAAAAACACTGATCGAGAAATACGAGAACTTTTAAGTTCTCGTTAGTTAGGTGAGTTAAGCATGATGCAAAATACGGCGTTTTCAAGACATCTACTCATAGAGCGTCTTGCCAATATCTTCGCATTGACGGGTGGTTTCATTATGTTGATGCTGGCAATCGTTACGGTTGCCAGCATTATCGGCCGAAGTCTGGTTGGACAGTCCATTGTCGGCGATTATGAAATTACAGAAATGGGACTTGGTATGGCCATTTTCCTCTTCTTACCCAAATGTTATCAGCAAAAAGGCCATGTGGTGGTTGACCTCTTTACTGCGCACTGTAAATCGAGCACCTTGCGCACTTTAGGTATCATCAGTGACGCCTTATTTACTGCTGTTTGTTTTACTTTTGCGTACCGCATGACCTTAAGTGGTCTTGAGGCGAAAGAATACCTTGAGCAATCCATGCTACTGGAACTTCCTACATGGTGGACTTTCACTGTCGGAGTCATTTGTATGATTCTTTGCGGAATTTGTGGTCTGAATAGACTGTATACCACACTTCGTGGAGGCAACCATGAGTAATATTGAGCTGGCCTTTTTAATGATGGCAGCCCTAATGGTGCTAATGAGTATCCGCATTCCCATTGCATTAGCAATGATGGTTTGTGGTGGCATTGGCTATGTAATGATTGGCGGTATGCCAGCCTTATTGGATTACCTTGGCACCGCTCCAGTGTCCAAATTCTCCAGTTACGATTTGTCTGTAGTGCCCCTGTTTTTATTGATGGGGGAACTGGCAACACGATCCGGTATCACCGCAGAATTATTCCGCACTTGTAATACTTGGATTGGCCGCCAACGTGGCGGTATTGCCATGGCAGCCATTGCAGGGTGCGCTGCTTTTGGAGCCATCTGTGGCTCCTCGTTAGCCACTGCATCCACTATGGGTAAAGTAGCCTTGCCTGAAATGAAACGCTTAAAGTATTCAGGTAGCTTAGCATCTGGCGCTTTAGCAGCAGGTGGTACGTTGGGAATTTTGATTCCTCCTTCCATGGTGTTAATCATTTTTGCTGTGCTAACGGAGCAAAATATTTCGAAAATGTTCATTGCGGCCTTTGTTCCTGGCTTCTTAGCAGCAGCTGGATACATTCTCGCCATTGCCATTTATGTGCGCATCTATCCTGAATCAGGCCCTCGTGGTGAAAAAACCAGTTGGGCGCAAAAGTTCAAATCCACTAAGGATGTGTGGCACATTACCATCATTTTCCTGATCGTATTAGGTGGCATTTATTTAGGCTTTTTCACACCAACTGAAGCGGCTTCTGTGGGGGTTATCTTAACGGCTATTCTGGCCATGACCCATGGCAAAATGCGTTTGGATGGCTTGTTAATGTGTCTAATGAAAACCGCCGTTTCTTCCGCGATGATTTTCTTTATCGTATTAGGGGCGGACTTATTTAGCGTTTTCATTGCCTTATCACGCTTACCTGATGTGGGTGTGGAGTTCATCACTAATTCTGGTCTATCGCCTTACACCATTCTAACCATAATGTTACTAACCTACTTAGTTATGGGTTGTTTTTTGGACAGCTTAGCCATGATCTTGCTAACCATTCCGATTTACTTCCCTATCATAGTGGCAATGGATTTTGGTATTCCTGTCGCAGATGCGGGCATCTGGTTTGGTATTCTGGCTCTGATTGTCGTGGAGGTGGGATTAATCACGCCACCCGTAGGAATGAATGTATTTATCATCAAATCCTTCGATGACAGCTTAAAACTAAAAGAGTGTTTTAAAGGTGTTGTGCCTTTCTTGATTTCGGACTTTGTCCGTGTCGCACTTTTGGTCATATTCCCAGGTATTACTCTTGGTTTAGTGCATTTAATTGGTTAATTAACTCATTAAGAGTTAAAAAATTGCCTTCAAGCCGACCTTGTGTCGGCTTTCTTTTGCTTCTTTTGCCACCCACCCATAAAATTACTAAACAGTTTAATAACACAACAATAGATGTTTATATTACAATGATTTATATCTAAGAAACTGTGAAGAGAAATAAATGTCGCGAGAAATAAAAACTTCAGATAAAGATATCGATTTCGGCATTTTAAATAACCTAGTGGGTTATCGCCTAAGACGAGCACAGATGAATTTTTTCAACAAATTTTCCGAAGTCTGTTCAGACTTAGGCATCAGTCCAGGCTTATTTGCTGTTATTGCTATTGTGGAACGCAACCCGGGATTAACTCAGACTGCCGTTGCACAAGCCCTCGGCAATGATAGATCAGCTATGGTGGCTGCGGTTGATAAGCTGGAACAAATGAAAGTGATTGAGCGTCGCCCAGCAAAAAATGATCGACGCTCCTATGCTCTGTTCATGACCAATCAAGGTGAAGACTTCTTCAAAACCATAAGCGAGCGGGTGATGGAGCACGAGCAAGCCATGGCCAACCGTCTAGAAGACGACAAAGAAGTACGCTGGCTCTTAAACACCCTAGACGTATTAGCAAAAGATTAGCCAATACAAATCAAATAAGAAGGGCTTGTAATCGACAAGCCCTTCTTACAATAGTTACTAAAGAAAATTAGTCCGTGGAAAACTGATTGGCAAACTGACTCACGGCATCGACAACTCGCTTAGCCCCATCCTGAATTTCTACAATGACCTCACCTGCTTCATTGGAGAGGGATAAACCTTGTTCTGCTTGTTCCTTGCCTTTATTGATCAAAGAGACCGCGTTTTCGGCTAAGGTTTGGTTTTTCTCTACCACTCCGACAATCTCTTCCGTGGCTTCACTGGTTCGAGAGGCTAATTGACGCACTTCATCTGCCACCACAGCAAAGCCTCGTCCTTGCTCACCGGCACGCGCTGCTTCAATGGCCGCATTTAAGGCCAGCAGGTTAGTTTGATCGGCAATTCCGCGAATACTTTGGATAATGGAACCCACCAACTGAGACTGCTTATCCAATTCCGAAATACCCTCTGCAGCTTGCGCCATTTGATCCGATAATTGGTGCATAACCTCCACTGTATCCTTCACCACCTGACTGCCTTTTCTCGCGGTATTGTCCGTCTGCTGAGACGTGGTATAAGCAATGTCTGCCGCTTCTGAAACCGCCATTTCACGGTTGACTACATCTGTGATAATGGAGGCAAACTTGACCACCTTATAAAAATTGCCATGCACGTCCGATATTGGATTATAAGAAGCTTCCAACCATACCGTGTTGCCATGGCTATCAATACGTTTGAATCGTCCAGTTGAGAATTGACCTTGTGCTAAGCGTTTCCAGAATAACGCATATTCCTCTTTTTCGGTTTCGGCAGGGTCACAAAACATTCGGTGATGCTTACCCTTGATTTGATCCAAGGAGTATCCCATCCCTTGAAGAAACAGATCATTAGCGGTCAAAATGTGTCCGGTCAAATCAAATTCAATGACTGCGGTAGACCGCTGTAGAGCCGAGATGATGTTTTCATCTTCACGAGATTTAGTAATGGTGCGAGTGAGGTCATTACAATATAGAGAGAAATATAAAACTTTCTTTTCGGCATTGAATATTGGTTGAAATATGCCCCGCAGCCAAGCTTTCTCACCATCTTCTTTTTCTAACTCAATGGCCCCCACCCAGTGTTTTGCCTCTTGTATTGCTTTATTAAGCGCATGAAAATGGCCAGTATCACGAGCATAGTGAGGTGTTAACTCGGCAATGGTTTTACCTATAAAATAACTTTCCGATGACGACAACTCTGTTACAAGTCCTTGATTTACTTTATTAATTTTACCATCCGGGTTTAAAATCATGACCAGCATTTCTTGATCGAGACTGTCTTTAATCTGGCTCAATGCATGCAGCTTAGCCTCAATCTGCACCATGTCGTTTTTCAAACTCGTGTTAAACATGTCCAATCTCCCTTAACACTTTGTCAATCAACTGTTAATTCAGATTAGTCGTTAATCGAGGTTCTCGCTATGTGATTTATTTTTTCTACAATTTGTGCTGTTTCCATTTCAAGCTGGACGAGGAATGTCGCAGCCAATATATCGGCTAAACACGCCGACAGCAGAGACTCGTCTGTTTGCTGCTTAAGGCGCTGCTCAAACTGCCCTGCCATACCAGAAACGCCCAATAAGCCCATGGTCAAGCAGGCTCCTTTTAGACTGTGTAAGGCTTCTTTCGTCGCCTCTATATCTGCTTTTTGCGCTGCTGCTTGGATATTCTCTATCAAGAATTTTGCTTCGCTTTCAAAACCATTGATGACACTTAAATACAAGTCTGTACTACCACCAAAACGTTCTAAAATACTGTCGACACTTTCATGCTCAACGCTGGCGATGTCACCACTCACCTCTCCATTTGTGCTAGCAGCTTGAGAAAGTAATGTGTCAGGTGACGCTGTCCTAGCAAAGGGCGCTTCTTCATTTGATCTTTCTTCATTAAAGGCTTTATGATGCGGCACAAAAGCCAAAATACAGCGAATGATTTCCTCAATATCCAATGGCTTACCGAGATGATCATTCATACCAGCAGCAAGACAAGCTTGACGATCATCGACAGACACATTGGCGGTCATTGCAATGATGGGTAAACTGGCAAAACGATCATCCATTCGAATTTCCCGAGTCGCTTCGAGACCATCAACATCGGGCATTTGCATATCCATCAAGACCGCATCGTATTGATTTGTGGTCTGTCCCAACACTTTGGCAACGCCTTCTGCACCACCTTCTGCAACATCCACTTGCGCCCCTTCCATGGTTAATAATTCGGTGGCGACCTGTCGATTAAACTCATTATCTTCCACTAACAATAAATGTAAGCCTGCGAGTGATTTGACACTGTCAGTAGCACGAGAGGAATAAGTCTCCCTGCTTTGATGAGTAAGACTTTGATAGACAGTTTCGGATAGGCGACTCAAAGTCACTGGTTTTAATAACTGCATTGTTGAGTCATCCAACCCTTGCTGCCCAGCCTGTATTGCATTCACTAAGAGGATGGCATTGGGCACTTTAAAGTCTTCGCCCATGGTTTGATAAAATGCCAGCAATTGTCGGCGCGAAGTATCATTGAGTAACTTGCCATCCAATAACAGAATATCAAATGCTTTACCTTCATTATGAGCTCGAGCTAACGCTTGCTGAACGCCATCCAAATCATCCGCTTTAGCCAACTGCCATCCTAAATTATGCGCCATTCTAGCGAGGATAATTTGGGAGGCGAGATTACTCTCTGCCACCAACACCTTGATGTCTCTTGCCACAATGTTAGACAAAGAATTCTTGTCTTGATCCATTCCATCTGCAATAGGCAAACCAATACTAAAATAAAAACGGCTCCCTTCACCTAACCTACTATCAACCAAGAGTTCACTGCCCATGAGTTCGACAAATCGACGACAAATAACCAGACCCAACCCTGTTCCGCCAAAGCGACGCGTCGTCGACGACTCTGCCTGTGAGAAGACGTCAAAAATGGACTCTAAGTTTTCTTGTGAAATACCAATACCCGTATCTTTAACCGCAATGGCTAGGTTAGCTGTTTGAGTATCTGAGATGTTACATTTGATTTCTAAAGTGATGCTGCCTTGCTGAGTAAATTTGATTGCATTGCTCAATAGATTAATCAGCACTTGCAGTAAACGCAGCTTGTCCCCTATCAAAAAGGCGGGGATGTCTTTATCAATATCAAATATCAACTCCACATTTTCCGCTAAAACGCTTCCGGAAAGTACGGTTGATAATTCACAAAGCAGTTCTTCTAAGTCAAAAGGCGCTTGCTCCAACTCTAATTTACCGGCATCAACCTTAGAAAAATCCAGCACATCATTGATTAAGCCGAGCAGGGATTTCGCTGAAATTTGCGCTTTATTGATGTAATCATCCTGCTGTTCTGTAAGAGGAGTACGTTTTACCAATTGCAACATGCCTAAAATGGCGTTCATTGGAGTACGAATTTCATGGCTCATATTGGCAAGAAAGCTGGATTTCGCAGCACTGGCGGCATCCGCTTCGTCTTTGGCATGGCGTAACCAAGTTTCCAGTTCACGCTCCGTGGTAATGTCTTGATTGACTCCAGTTAATCGTAATGTATTTCCTTGCTCATCTTTTTCTATATAAGCACCAGCTTGAATGTAGCGCACTGTGTCATCAGGTAAGACGATACGAAAAACATCATTGTAAAGTTTGCTGTTGCGTACCGACTGATAAAAATGGTTTAAGGTGTTTTCTCTGTCTTCTGGATGCAACCTGGCCTGCCAAGCTTGCAGGCTGATACCTTCTTCTTTCATACTGCGAGGGTAGCGATAAATGTCGTACATCATATCGCTCCATTCCAAGCTATCCTGCTCCACGTCCCAACTCCACACCCCAAGTTGCGCAACTTCAGCAGCAATCAACAATTGATCTCGTGCCGCCATCAGTGCCTGTTGAGTACGCTTTTGCTCAGAAATATCCATCGCCATGCCCAAAAACCCTATGGAATCACCACGACTGTTTTTCATCTGAGTAATCACAAGAGATACCGGCATACGGGAGCCATTTTTATGCACATAGGTCCATTCTTGGCTGTGATAATTTTTTTGCTTGGCTTTAAAAATTAAGACTTCCATAGGATCAGACAAATAGACGCCAAATTCCTCAAAAATAGCGGCTCGCTGTTCATCCAATTCAGCGCTAGTATGGAACTCAGTTGGCGTCTTCTGGCCCAACATTTCTTCAGCACGATAGCCCAGCATCCTTTCTGCACCCTTATTGAATAAGGTAATTTCACCTGCCACATTGGTCGCTATAATGGAGATTTCAGAAGAGGCTTGCAGAACATCTTTGAGCAGTAAATTCAACTCTTCTAATTCGGAAGTACGCGCTTTCACTTGATCTTCCAGACTGATGTTTAACTCACGAATTTTTGCTTCGGCTTTTTTATGTTCGGATATGTCACGTACACTCTGTGAAATACCAACGATCTTCTGATTGGCATCAAAAATAGGCGATATGGTCAGCGATACAGGAATTTGCGAACCCAATTTGGTTTTTATCTTGCTCTCTAAAGACATGGCTTGTTTATGATGCCGCACCTGTTGAAAAGCGCTTTCCTCTTCATAACAAAGGTCTTCTGGTACCAAAATAGATAAAGCAGTTTGACCAATCACCTCCTCTGCTTGATACCCAAAGATGTGCTCTGCGCCTTTATTCCAGCTGTGGATAACACCTTCCAAGTTTAAACCTATGATGCCATCGGCCGAGCTTTCTACTACAGCAGCAAGACGAGACTGGTGCGCCACGACTTCTTGACGCCTAGCCAAATTAATGCGCACTACGGCCACAATAATGGCCGCTAAAAAGGTAATTAATCCACCAAAAATCGAGAATAATATCGGATCAGTGAGACGTAAGTCTTGAATAAAAGCAGGAGTGACGCGCAGTCGGCTTTGCCACTGACGACCATAAATCTCCTCAGTAGCATAAAAAATGTCACCTTCTAACCCCTTCTCACCATTGTTAAAGAAGCACACCTGGTCATCCAAGTCCGTAATATCGTACAATTCAAATTGAATCTTATCTTGATCAATTTTCAGTCCTGATAACACATCTTCCATAATCAGCGGTGCATAACTCCAACCGAAGCCCTCGGCATTGCGTTCTTTAATGGCACTTGGTATCTGACCACTTCGATAAATTGGCATAAGAATCAATACCGATTGCAAGGTCTTGCCACTGGCTTGTACTAACGTAATAGGACCCGTTAGCCTTACTTCCCCCTCGTAAATGGCCGATAACGCCGCCTCTCTGCGATTGACTTCTGACGCTATGTCCAAACCAATAGCCTGCTGGTTAGGAGCTACTGGTTCCACAAATTCAATGATAAAACGCTCAGTAACATGAGGTGAAAGCGCTTTTACGCTAAAATCAGGCCAACTGGTCTGTTGAATACGCTGAACATAATTGGCTTCTTGCTCTTGCGAGACGCGGCGGATAAAACCAAATCCATTGGCTCCTGGAAATTCTTCATCAATATCCCGAGTTATGCTGTAACGGTAAAAAATATCTCTATTGATCCCTAATTCACCCGCTGTTAACACCACACCTCTAACCCCTCGCAAACCGTATTGGTAAAGCTGAATACGCGTCCTCACCTGCTGCAAAAGGGAGTTAGCTGCTTGCTGAGCAGATTGATGAATAATACGCTGATTAGATAAGTGTACTTGGTAAGTAATATAGAGGCTGACCAGGCAGCCCAACAGTAGAGTGATGAATACCCAAGAATTAAAAACCGTTCTGACAGGGGTCGAATGCACGTTTGCCTCCGGGCAAATTTCCTCAATAGACTCACATACCACTATTGAGAGATCCGTTAATAATCTAAATCAATAAAGCAATTTTAGTCGATATTCGCCTTGCTCTTCACCTTCTTAAACCTAAGGAAGGTGCGAATAAGTCTTCTGAACATCAGTCTTATCAGAGAAATGGCCTATCAAGGCAAGAGTGAGCAGGAATGTTAATACCTTTCAATCACTCTTAACACAGAGAGGCCGTTTCTCTGAAAGACCCGAAGGAGACCTACATGGATGTAGGGCATTAGGGCAGCGCAGGAGCTTGCTGCCGAGCGTGGGTTAAGCTCTCTTTATTCTTTGTTAAGCTTCTTGCCAATATGCTTATATTGGACAGCGAAACTTGCCTCGAATAAAAGAGAGTTATCCACACGCTGAAGTCAGTGGACTTGTTCGTACCTTCCCTAACTTCAATAAAATAATTCACTATTTTTTGCGTTTCCTCTTACTGAGAAAATGCAGCGAATCCTCTTCAAAGTATAAATATTGTTTATAAAAGATTGCCTTAAATCAACAAAATCTCCTGCAACCCCCAACAAAGACATTTTTTACGCTATAACCATAGGATAAGCCCACCTCTTACCAAAAGGAATTCCGTTATGAAAGTCGCCGTATTCTCATGCAAACCCTATGATAAACGCACCTTAAATGAATTCATTGCAGATAAGGATCTAGAAATGAATTTTTTTGAGAGCCGTTTAAGTGAAGAAACCGTCAGTTTGGTAAAAGGTTTTGATGCCGTATCCTGTTTTGTCAATGATGACGTTAATGCCAAGGTCATACAGCAACTCAAACAACAAGGTGTAAACACCATCGCCTTACGTTGTGCAGGATTTAATAACGTAGATTTAGCCGCCGCAAAACAACAAGGCGTCAGTGTTTTCCATGTACCAGACTATAGCCCAACGTCGGTAGCTGAACATGCTGTTGCGCTAATCATGGCGCTAAATCGTAAAACACATCGCGCTTATCATAGGGTCAAAGAAGGTAACTTTGCCTTGGAAGGATTACTCGGCTTCAATTTAGAAGGCAAAACGGTGGGCTGCATTGGAACAGGTCGTATTGGTGCCGCATTTTGCCATATCATGAAAGGCTTTGGCTGCCGAGTCATCTGTTATGACATATACCCTTCCGATACACTTATTGAGATGGGTTGCGCCTATGTGTCATTAAACGAGCTATATCAGCAAAGTGACATCATTAGCTTACACTGTCCATTAACCGAATCCACTCACCATCTGATAGACAACCAAAGTCTGAGCAAAATGAAAGACGGTGTCATGATCATCAATACCAGCCGTGGTGCTTTGGTGCATGCTCAAGAAGCCATCGACGCCTTATACAGTGGTAAAATTGGCTATTTAGGGTTGGATGTCTACGAACAAGAGAACAAAATTTTCTTTGAAGATATGTCTTCACACATTATACAAGACAGTGTTTTTCAGCTCATGCTGACCTTTCCTAATGTTGTCGTGACAGGACATCAAGGTTATTTCACTGACGTCGCCTTAAACCATATTGCACAAACCACCGTAGAGAACTTAGAACAGAGCCAACAAACTAACCCACAGCAACGACGACTGGCTTAAGGAAGACTTATTCACACCTTCCTAAACCTTTTTCGCATATTAATTGCACACTGAGGTTTTACATATAAGATCAACAAATTGTCACACTACTAACGTATAATCTTGGCTCATAATGGAGATATATTGGAGTAAGGCATAATGAATTTGGATCAAACTACTCAAGATACTTTAATCAACATTTTGCGTCGTACTGGACAAGAAGTGGTTATGCCTTATTTTCGTCAACTTGATAGTAATCATGTTCAACAGAAAACCAGCCGCAGTGACTTAGTCA
Source organism: Marinomonas sp. THO17 (assembly GCF_040436405.1). Lineage (NCBI taxonomy): Bacteria > Pseudomonadati > Pseudomonadota > Gammaproteobacteria > Oceanospirillales > Oceanospirillaceae > Marinomonas > Marinomonas sp. THO17. The sequence goes on from NZ_AP031575.1 coordinate 1,344,719, forward strand.
CCATTGCTGATCAAGCCAGTGAAGACTTCATTAGTAAAGAGATTCGCCGCTGCTTTCCAAACTGGGCCATTGTCGGTGAAGAAGCCGTGGCGGCAGATCCAAGTGTCACAGATCACATTGCCCGTGCAGATGTCTGTGTCATTATCGATCCCATTGATGGCACTTGGAACTTCGCTCACGGTTTATCTGATTTTGGCATTATTCTCGCTGTCGTCGTCAAAGGCGTAACCCGTTTTGGCATCTTATATGATCCCGTCAATGACGACTGGGTATACGCTAATCTTGGCGAAGGTGCTTACTATCAGGCAACCGATTTAAAGGAACGGGGAACCTATTTTGCCCCTGAAAAACCACCCATTAAGCTAGAGATCAGCCAAGACATGCCTCTGGAACAACAAGCCGGCATCATGTCGATTCATTCTTATCAAGGTGCAAGAAAGCAAGAGTATGCCATTAAAGCGACCCGCTTTGCGCGCATCAACAACCTACCTTCTTGTCCTGCTTATCGACAACTGGCTCTTGGGCATTTTCAATTCACTCTTACCTACAAAATGATGCCGTGGGATCATGCTGCAGGCGTACTCATCTTCACCGAAGCCGGCGGCGTATGTCGTCTATTTAGTGGTGAAGAATATCATCCCAGCATGTTGGATGGCGAAATGCTGGCAGCCCAATCCGAAGCAGACTGGCAAGCCTTAGCAGCGCATTTTAGACAATAAAGCCACCTGTTGCTCAATCAACTTAATCACCAAGAATTCTGCTTAAAATACTGGCTAAGGAAGTCAATCAGGGCTCTGACTTTGGGAGAAAGGTGTTTTCGCGACGAATAGAGTGCGTAAATGGTTAAGTCTTTGGGACGCCATTGCGGCAATACCTGACACAATTCACCACGCTGTAAGTAAGGATTGACCAAATAAGTTGGCTGCATGGCAATGCCCATTCCCAATAAACAGGCATGTAACAAGGCGGAGGTTTCGTTGCAAGTTAAACGACAATGAGTCTCAACCGACACCAAGGTTTTATCAAATGACGGCGTGGTAAAGGAAGCATCCTGATCATTAGATTGGTTACTCGAAAGATGCCAAATCGTCTGTTCAAAATTCTTGTAGCCCAAGCAATCGTGATGCCTTAAATCGTCTGGCGACAGAATTAACCTTTTATCTGCTTGAGTAAGATATTCAGGCGAGGCCACCAGCACAGATTCACATTGCGCAATCGGTTTGCCAATGAGTGCAGGGTCCGGATTAGAAGCAATACGCAAGGTCAGATCAATACGCCTTTCCACTAAATCTGCGGTCGAGTCGGCTAGATCCACATCCACTTCAAGGTTTGGATGCAACGCCATGAATTCCTTCAGGGCCGGCATTAACTGGGCGTAGCCAAATGACATGCTGGTAGCAACACGAATCACCCCGGTTAATTCATCGCTTTGTTCCGCAAGGTTGGATAATCTCTCAGCCTGTTGATACCAAGACTTTATTTCCTCTAAATAAGTTTCACCATCACTGGTCAGCGACACTTGTCTTGTCGTGCGATGCAGTAAACGTCGCTGCAGCCAAGTCTCTACAGTATCCACATAGCGGGTTACCATGGGACGGGACATAGCTAAGCGTTCCGCCGTTTTAGTGAAACTGCGGGTTTCCGTTACATCAATAAAGACTTTCGCCGCTAATACTCTATCCATCAAACTACTCTATCCATCAAACTACTCTATAGATCCAACTATTACCCTGCTAATCCGCTTATGACTATTAGGCTGATTTTACCTGCACATTATAAGAAATAATTTAGATCATTTTTAATTATTTTTTAGCACTAATCAAACGAGTAAACTCAAGCAAATATCTTTTTTTAAAGGGCACAAAATGCATAACATTCATTATTTTTTTGATCCTATGTGTGGCTGGTGTTACGCCGCTTCGCCTCTGCTACAAAAACTGGCTCAATCCGATCAATTCGACATTCACTATTACCCTGGCGGTATGATTCCAAAACGAGCCATAGACCCGGGCTTTCGACAACACATAGTGCAAGCGGATCAGCGTATTGCCAGCCTCTCCAAGGTAGAGTTTGGCAAGAAATACCAACAAAGAGTCACAGCTAACGGAGAATTTATTCTGGATTCGTATTTAACAACGCAAGCTTTTTGGGCAGGTCAAACACTTGGCATTAATGCACATGATATGCTTCAACATCTGCAACAAGCCCACTACATTGAGGGTATGCCGCTTCATCAAGAAGATCATTTACAAGCCTTCGCTGCGCAATTAGGAATAGAAGAATCGACTTGGCAAGCTGCTATGCAACAAGTGAAAAAGGATTCCTTAAAGAATATTCAGGACAATCAACAACGCATGAGTACTTGGCAAGTATCCGGTTTCCCGACTCTATTTTTACAGCAAAAGGATAGGTTAATACGCCTGCAGCATAGCCAATATTATGGTCAACCCGATGCTTTTATGGCGCATTTAACAGCACAGCTTGATCACCAATAAGGTTCATAATTCCTGACTCTTTTCAAATAAACAAACCTTTGTTTATAAATACAGGCCACTTGTTCACAAAAAAGCCCTCAGCATAGCTAAGGGCTTTATGATATTCCCTGTTCATAACACCTTATTCAAACCTGCATCATAAGGTCCATGCAAAGGTCAAGGTGCCATAACGCAAATATTTATCTATTTCGCGATCTCCGTCATTACCATTGATGGAAAACGGCGTATTAATGGCAAAAGCTAAAGAAGTCTCTCCCCATGAGTAACTTAGCCCTGTTGAGAAAGTGCTGATTGCGTGATCATAATCAATCGAGCGACTGTCACGGAAAGTATTACCATCCATAATGATTTGATTGAAGTCGTAACTGAACAAGGCACCAGCAAACACAAACCACCCGTGATCAATGGCGATCGGATTCGAAATACGATCACGGGACAATAAAACACTAGCAAAGGAGTTCTCCATTCGGCTACCGTAACGCCAAATTACCCCAGTATCAACACTACTTCTAATGGTGCCAACAGACACACCGCCCCCCATAAGTAGATCCATCTTACCGTCATCTGACACCCAAGTACGCCAATTACGACTTCTTGAAATCATGAACACAGGCTCATTTTTCAACTGAGTATCCCAGCCTTTTGGGTCTTGAGCTGAAATGATTTTATGTATGGCTTTTTGAGTTTGTTTGCCCAAGGCCAAAGGTCCAACCACGCCTAACGTGGTACTGATTTTATCCGCATGATCAGCACTCACCGAAATATAAGTGTTGGTATAAGTTAATAACCCGGCATAAGGAAAAGTACCTTCGGGAGGATTGGTCTGTGTTAAATCGTTGGGTGTCATCAAGGTTTGACTAATGCTATGTACCTTTATTCTTGTTAAAGAAAAGCCATTAGGCATGCTCCACATAAAAGGTTTTACCAACACATTAGGATCAGCAGAGGAGCTGGGAGTATCGTCGACTTCATAAGAAGATACAAAGAGACCGTTGGTATAGCCATTGTCTTCATTGACAAAAAAATCATTATCCAATGTGACAGACATCAAATCGACTTGCGCCTGTAAAGGCAGAGCATAAAAAGCACCCATGACGAACAAAATAGCAATGAACACACGTCCTAGTGAATATTTAAAAAGTGAGGACAAAAATGAGGTTTGCGGTTGATGAATCATGATGGTAATTCAAGGCACCTTTATTATATAAGAAAAATCTTATTATATAGAAATCCTGATAAATCACGATATTCTGCCTTATTACTTCTTGGGTCTTGCCTAAAGCTTCCTAACAACTTGCGCAATTCATAAAAAAAGCCTTGTCTGTGAAGTGACAAGGCTTTTTTTTATCATTTCTAGAGGTTCTAGCGTGACACCAACATGGCCACCCCCATGCCACCACCAATGCATAAGGTGGCTAGACCTTTTTTCGCGTCTTGTCGGGACATCTGATGCAGTAATGTCACCAAAACCCGACAACCAGAAGCGCCAATTGGGTGACCTAACGCAATAGCACCACCATTTACATTGACCTTACTGACGTCCAAACCCAACTCTTTATTAACGCATAAAGCTTGCACTGCAAAGGCTTCATTGGCTTCAATCAAATCCAAATCAGACACTTGCCAATGCATTTTCTCTAATACTTTTTGGGTCGCAGCAATGGGACCAGTCCCCATGATTTCAGGATCAACACCCGCACTACTGGCTGCTTCAATCACAGCTAAAACGGGCAAACCTAATCGCTTTGCTTCTTCGTCTGATGTTACTACCACCATAGCTGCGCCATCATTCAAAGTAGAAGCATTGCCCGCCGTAACCGTACCTTCCTTATTAAAAGCAGGACGTAACTTTGCCAAAGACGCCAAACTTGTGTCCGGACGCGGCTGCTCATCTTGCTCTACGATTATTGGGTCACCCTTACGTTGTGGTATACAAAGAGGAATAATTTCTTCGACAAAAAGACCTGCCTCAATCGCTTGGCTTGCTTTTTGTTGCGATTGAAAAGCAAAAGAATCTTGCTCATCGCGGTTGATATGCCAGCGATCAGCAATATTTTCTGCGGTTTGCCCCATATGATAATCTTGGAAGGCATCCCATAGACCGTCGGTTACCATGGTGTCCAATAATGACCAATCGCCCATTTTTTTACCGTTTCGGCTGTTTGGTAATACATGAGCGGCCTGACTCATACTTTCTTGCCCACCAGCAAGCACCATAGCAGACTCACCGGACAGGACAGATTGTGCTGCCAATTGCACCGCTTTTAATCCAGAACCACAGACTTTATTAATGGTCATCGCGCTAACATGTTTCGGGAGACCTGCATAAATAGCGGTTTGACGTGCAGGGTTTTGACCACATCCAGCAGTGAGCACCTGACCTAAAATCACTTCTTCAATATGCTCTTGTAATGTAGGCTGTTTTGCCAACATACCTTGTAATAACTGAGTACCAATTTGCACCGCACTCAATGACGATAAAGCGCCATTAAAGGCACCTATTGGGGTTCTTGCTGCAGCAACAATAACAGCTTTCATGCCTATAACTCCTCAACTGCTTATTTTTCTTACCCAAATGTTAATTGTCTGGGTCATGAGCGAGATTTATTGTGTCAATACGAGTTTTGTATACTAGAAAACAAAGCACACATTTTCAGTCAATTGTTACTTTGTATCATATATCCACATAACAATATCAAATAAAACACGCATTATGAAATAAATATAATGCATACCTTTATTCTGCAAACTGCATTTCAGGCACATACTCAGGTATCATCAGCTTACCAGCCGTCTTTGCTTGAATTTCCTCCACCGACACACCTGGAGCACGCTCTTTAAGCACAAAGGCACCGTTTTCAATTTCAATCCAAGCTAAATCCGTTAATACCTTTTTAATACAAGCTTGACCAGTAAGGGGTAAAGTGCAATTCGTCAACAGCTTAGATTCCCCAGCTTTAGAGGCATGTGTCATGGTGACAATAATATTTTCCGCACCTGCTACCAAATCCATGGCCCCCCCCATCCCTTTGATCAACTTATTTGGAATAATCCAAGAAGCAATGTTGCCATTCACATCCACTTCAAACGCTCCCAATACCGTAAGGTCTACATGCCCACCTCGAATCATGGCAAAAGATTCAGCGGAGGAAAAAATGGATGCTCCTTTTACCGCAGTAACCGTTTGCTTACCGGCATTAATCATATCTGCATCAATCGCGTCTTCCGTTGGAAATGCCCCCATGCCTAATAAACCATTTTCTGATTGCAACATGACTTCCATATTATCCGGCACATGATTCGCCACTAGAGTTGGGATACCGATTCCCAAATTCACATAGAAACCGTCTTCCAACTCTTGCGCCACACGCTGCGCCATTTGATCTCTCGTTAAAGCCATTTTACTTTCTCCCGCCTAATAATCAGTTGCTTGTCGTTGTACGTTGTTCGATACGCTTCTCAAATTGCCCTAAAATTACACGGTCCACATAAATACCAGGAGTGTGAATCTGTGCTGGGTCCAACTCTCCAACAGGTACAATTTCCTCGACTTCAACAACGGTGATTTTTCCAGCAGTCGCCGCTAACGGATTAAAATTTTGTGCCGTATGGCGATAGATAACATTACCGTAGGCATCGGCTTTCCACCCTTTCACAATGGCAAAATCCCCAGTTATGGCTTCTTCTAGTAAGTATTCTCGATTGTGAAAATATTTCGTTTCTTTGCCTTCCGCGACAGGTGTCCCGACACCAGTCGCCGTATAAAAGGCAGGGATACCAGCGCCACCGGCACGCATTTTTTCAGCCAAAGTACCTTGTGGTGTCAGCTCAACTTCCAACTCTCCTGCTAATAGCTGTTGTTCAAATAAGGCATTCTCACCAACATAGGAAGAAATCATTTTCCGAACTTGCTTGTCTTCCAACAATACCCCCAAGCCAAAACCGTCTACGCCACAATTATTAGAGACGATTGTGAGATCTTTCACGCCTTTGCGCTTAATTTCTTCAATCAAATTTTCGGCTATGCCACACAAACCAAAACCACCAGCAAGCACCGTCATACCATCTTGCAACCCTGACAAGGCTTCAGCATAAGAAGTAACCAGTTTATTAAAACCTGCCATGACCTTTCTCCACTTATTGTTTTTATGTCAGTTTGACTCACCTTAATAAATAAATTAATTTTGTTTTTTATATTTATTAATAAGTTTTTTAAATAAAATGAACATCAAGCAAATTCGTGCCTTTCTCGCTTTGTCCCACACATTAAATTTTGTCCAAGCGGCCAATCAGCTGCATTTATCACAACCGGCTTTGAGTTTGTCGATAAAAAGTTTAGAGGAGGATTTGGGGGGAAAGCTGTTTATCCGCACGACACGAAGCATGACTTTGACTCCAGAAGGAGAAGCTCTTGTGCCCATTGCCAAACAACTATTGGCTCATTGGGAGAATGCTGAAGAAGAAATGAAGCAACGCTTTGCTTTACAACGCGGTAAAATCAGCATTGCTTCCATGCCAGTGTTTGCCGCTTCCCTATTGCCCAAAGCGATTCGCAACTATCACCAAGCCTACCCAAAAGTAAAAGTTGCTATTCATGATGTGCTGTCTGACAAAGTTGAAGAGATGGTTCGCACTAACCAAGTCGAACTGGGCATCTCTTTTGAACCAGAAAACTTGAATAAGTTATCTTTCCACCCCCTGTATGAGGATGAGTTTATTGCTATCCTGCCGCCTCAACACCCTCTAAATCAGCACACAAGTTTGACTTGGAGTGAACTGATGGAAAATGACTTTATCAGTTTGCAAAGGCCATCCAATGTACGTAATAAGATAGAAACCGAATTAAAGAAACACCAGTTGGAACTTGGTGTCGCTTTCGATGCTCATCAACTGAATACTGTCTGTCGAATGGTGAGTGAAGGTATGGGGGTGGCCGTGGTACCCGCTTTGTGTCAAAAACAAGCGGAAGAGCAAGGAGCAATCTGCCATACCATCAGTCATCCCGCCATCAAATGGCGAGTCGGTGTCATTTGCCAGCCAAGATCCAGTTTATCTGTTGCCGCATCGGCCATGCTAAACACACTCATCAGTACTTATCGATAACACTACATACATATTTACTAAAAATTCTACCATGTAGAATTTATTTATTTGTCAAATATTGATTTCAGTACACTGGGTACCGCTTCCACCAAATCTTCAGCAATTAAACCAACTCCAAGTAAGTTACCCAATTCACCATGTATCCAAACACCAGCACAAGCCGCTTGCCAAATCGGCATTCCCTGTGCCATTAATCCCGCAATCAGTCCAGCCAAGACATCCCCCGATCCTGCCGTTGCCAATTCGGGTGGCGCATTGGTATTGATAGCACACAAGCCATCGGGTGATGCAATGATGGTATCTGCGCCTTTCAGCACAATAACGCTGTTACTTTGTTTTGCCGCCAATTGCGCTCGACTCACTTTGTCCATTCCCGTTTGCATAGCCAAATGAGGAAATAAACGAGCGAATTCCCCTTCATGAGGCGTCAGTACACAAGGGCCTTGAATAGCGGAAAAGAGGATTTGCGGATCATCGGCAAATGCACTAATGGCATCGGCATCAAGTAAACAAGGTCGCCGTGTTGCCAGAGCATCCAATACCCCTTGCTGTAAACGCCCTTTATGAGCACCTTCCAGCCCAGCACCTGGGCCTATTAAGATGGTGTTGTATCTGTCATCTTGCAACAACACCTCGAAAGCCTTCTCCACTTTCGCGTCGGTTAATGGATTGACCATGATTGCCAGTTGCGAGGCGGCATACACAGACCAAGCAGACTCAGGCACCGCCATAGACACTAAACCTGCACCCACGCGAAGAGCCGCTCTTGCCGATAAACGGCTGGCTCCCGTCATCCAGCGCCCACCGTAAACCAGAACATGTCCGCGATGAAATTTATGGCCATCGAGTTGATGTCTAGGGACAAAGGGTAACCAGTTTTCAGGGTGATTTTCCAAACAATTAATAGCTAATGAAGGTAAGACTTGAGGCGGAATCCCTATATCACTGACCACCAATTCACCACACAAATGACGTCCGGGTAACAACAAATGCCCGGGCTTTTTACGAAAGAAAGTGACGGTTAGCTGAGCTTTAACAGCGATACCAAGCACCTTTCCGGTCGCCCCATCCAAGCCACTTGGCACGTCTACGGCGCAAACAGGTATGCCGGAGTCAGCTAAAGCTGTTAATACGGACTTAATATGGCCATCAATGGGCCGCGACAAACCAGCACCAAATAACGCATCCACTACCAAATCGGCTTGCTTTAGCAAATTTTCAGACAAAGCTACAGCTTCACTTTGCCCATTTTTAGCGTGCGCCTGTGCCTCTTCCGACATGGATTCCAGCCGACCAACATAAGCCAAGGTGACTGGCCAGCCAGCTTGTTGTAGCAAGTTAGCAATCACAAAACCATCACCACCATTATTGCCCGGCCCAGCCATAATCAATACCCTGCATGGCGACCAACGCTGAACAATCTCATCAACTACGGCCTGCCCTGCTGCGGCCATCAACTGAAATGCCGATACACCAGACTGGATAGCAGCTTGATCTGCTAACGCCATTTGTTGAGGTGTGAGTAAAAAATACTTGTCTGTCGCCATAATATTCCACTCGATTTCCTTCGATTCGGTTTTGTCTTACTTCTTATAGCTTAAGCTATTCTGACGGATCAAAAGAGCATTTGATGTTATCAAATGCTGCTTTAAATATTATCAACTTAATTAGCACCCGTTTTTTGCCTATTCTGACTTAATTAAGCAAAGGTAATTTCTATAATAAAAAGAGTGGCAATATGAAAATATCCGAATCAAGACGCATCGTGGATTTGTCCGTTACATTAGAGAACAATCCTTACACAGATCCACCACCATTACTGCCTAAGATAGATTACACTGATCATCAACAAGGGTGGGACGAAATGGCTGGCATGTTTCCAGGGTTAAAAAAAGAAGACATGCCAGGCAATGAAGCTTGGGCTGTAGAAAAAATGGTCATGAGCGCTCATAACGGTACACATATGGACGCTCCTTGGCATTATGCCTCTACCACAGATGGTGGCAAGCCCGCTTACGGAATAGATAAGCTACCATTAGATTGGTGTCTACAACCTGGGGTTAAACTGGATTTCCGCGATTATCCTGATGGCCATATCATCACCGCTGAAGAAGTGGAAAAGGAGTTAAAACGGATTGGTCATGAGCTTCAACCTTTGGATATTGTTTTGGTCAATACCCGAGCTGGGGCCATTTACGGTGAAGCAGGTTATTTAGAAGCGGGGGTGGGTATGGGTCGTGAAGCCACACTGTATCTTCTCGAACGTGGTGTTCGTGTGGTTGGAACCGATGCTTGGAGCTGGGATGCGCCCTTTAGTTATACCCGCGAAAGATATGCCGAATCTGGCGATGCCTCTATCATTTGGGAAGGTCACAAAGCCGGTCGAGACATAGGGTACGGGCAAATGGAAAAGCTTTCCAACTTGGAAGCGTTACCAGCCAATGGCTTCTTGGTGTCTTGCTTTCCCTATAAAATCAAAAATGGTTCAGCTGGCTTCGTTCGCGCCGTAGCAATATTTGAATAAAATTCTCTCTCTATTGAAGAGAAAATGCTCAGCTGGTTGCGCATTTTCTCTTTTATGGCTCATCCAATACCAGCGTTAGCTAACGGTTTCTCAAAAGACATTCCTTTACCCCTCTGATGGCAATGCTTTTTTCACCAGATTCATTAGGTCACCATCATGTTGAAAGCCTAACTGATCCGCTTTTGCTGTTATTAAACTCGGAAAACAGCCAAATAGACGCTCAATATGAGTATTCACTTCATAGGTTACCAATTCTTTAACTGGCTGATCATATGCATCACCAATGGCTTGAACTAACTCAGCCATGTTAAAACACAAAGTAGGTAAGGTAATGGCGCGATCATATGTTAACTTAGCTGCATCAATACAGGCCGCATGCAATAGATTATCCACTATATTAGGTAATGAAGATGCCCAAGTGGTTGCCTTCTCAGACATGGGACATACAAAGTGATTTCCTCGTGCCAGTTCTCGAATAATGTCACTTAAAAAAGCAGATAATTGGCCTGTTTTCGCAGGTGGTCGCGCTAATATTCCAGGTAAACGCAACGAACGACCATCCACCCAACCACGGCGGCTAAAGTCGTTGATCATGACTTCACCCACGATTTTATGAGCGCCATAGCTTAGCTGAGGTTTAAGGGGCGTGTCGTCGTTGACAAAATCCGGCATCTTGCCAAATACGGCAATGCTGCTGGCAAAAACGAAGATGGGTTTACCTTGTCCGTTTTCCGTTTGTGCCTTGGCGATTTCAAGCAAGGTCATGGTGGCGTCGATATTGACTTTACGAGCCAAGCTATCGTTTTGTTCTGCCATACCACCGGGAATGCTGGCTAAATGAAAAATCACGTCGATGGTGGAACCGCTCAGCGTGTCCCACAACCAAGTGCCATCGGATAGATCGCCCGAGTATTTTTCGATTTTAATTGAAGGCACTTTTGTTGAAGATATTTTTTCAAAAAGTACCTCGTCAAATTGCCGATCAAGTAAGGTCAAGCGGGTGATGGTTTGCTGCCCTATTTGGCCGACCTCAAGTAATCGCTTTGTTAACCCTTGACCGACAAACCCGTTCGCTCCCGTTATCAGTATATTCATACCTTTCAACCCACTTTATCGTTTGAGACAACTCGCTGCTCAATCACGCCAAAGGGGCCATCGCGGCCATCGTCGAATTTGGCTTGCATGCGCACTAGATCACCAAATTTCATAAAGCCGGTTGTGATTTCTCCAAGGTCAATTTTTTCGATAACACGACGCTCGGAAATACACGCAGATCCAACAGCACGAGACACGTTCGATACCGTCCCTGATCCCAATATACAGCCAGCAGACAGACGACGACTGCGTGCCGCATGAGCAATCAACTCGGCAAATGAAAAATTCATCTCACTACCATGAGGCTCGCCAAAGCGCTCATCATTCCAAGCAATATGCAGAGACATATTAACGCGACCATTTTTCCAAGCATCACCAAGTTCATCTGGTGTGACGGCAACGGGTGCAAAACTAGAAGAAGGTTTAGCCTGTAAAAAACCGAAGCCCGAGTTCATTTCACGTGGACCAAGTGCTCGTAAACTCCAGTCATTAATTTGTACAATCAAACGAATCGCTTGTGCGGCTTGTTCTACTGTTGCAGACATGGGCACCTCTGCCATCACAACACCAAACTCGCCTTCAAAATCAATACCATCTTCTTCACTTGGCATGGGCATATCGGCACTTGGCCCCTGAAAATCATCACTTGCTCCCTGATACATAACAGGGATAGTGTCCATGTTCTCAATAGGATCTGTATTAAATGCTTTTTCCATCAATTTCGCGTGATTGGTAAAAGCCGATGCATCCAGCCACTGCGGACTTCTTGGCAATGGTGCAAGACAAGCCGCCCCATCAAATGCGAATACATTATCTGCTTGACCATCATTCAGTGCGTTATATAGAGACGTGAGTTTGGTTTCAACTGAATCCCAATTTTGAATGGCTTCTAATAAGTTCGCCGCAATAAAAGACGCATCGACTGCTGTCTTCAAATCTCGCGAAACAAGAATCAATTTTCCATCAAGCGTGCCATTAGGTAAGGTTGCGAATTTCATTGTTTTTATCCTGTAACGAAACTGACTAAAAGAGGTTATGAATGTGAGGCGATTTTGCTAGCCAAATCGTTATCGTATTTGCCATCAATAAGAATAAACAACATTCGACACATCTTACCGGATCGATTTGCCCAAGCATGATTAGTGCCGCGTTGAATCACCACACTGCCTTGTTTTAGCAAGGCCTCTCCATCATCGACGATGAGCGTCATTTCGCCTTCAATCACAATGCCATAATCAACAGACTCTGTTCTGTGCATCAAGGGATGCGGAGAATCCTCTTTAACAGTGGAAGCTCCTTCGTCACCAATATCAGAGAAGGCGTCTTTCATCTTGTCCTTACCATGAGATAAAAACTCTTCAGTATCGGGCGGAATGTCCACAAAACGGATCCGAGTACCCTCTTTCACAGGGGGTAAAACAATGGGGCCAAGGGTCGGGTCTTGTTCTGTACTAAGAATCAATGCTGGCGTTTGCTCTGTAGACCAAACCTCATGGAAGCGTGTACCAGGAACGGCCTCAATATCTTGTACTGTATTTAGAGGACCGTTTTCTATAATAATGGCTTTACCATTATCGTCGTGACCTGTGACCACGCGGTGAATTTCAGGAAGCTTCATCTCTTTCTCCTATGCATGAAAAATCAATAGAGGATATGCACAAAGTAAGTAAAACATGCTGTGCACATTACCACTGCGCACAGCTAAGTGTGTTTAAGGAAAATTAAATTGGTTGACTCAAGGCCATTAAGGATTGACCCATAATTTGCGAATGCTCAGCCTTATCACCATCATTAATTTCAATATCACAAAGGCGAGCCGAGTTTTCTACCACCATTCGACAACGCTCCCAACGACGCTCATGGAATTTCTCAAAAGCGACAGCGAGATCATCATTAGCGGCCAACTCATCCGCTAATACAATGCCGCTTTCAATGCCAATACCAGCACCACTAGCAAGGTGAGGCGTGGTTGCAGCAACCGTATCGCCAATCATTACCAGACGGCCACGATTCCAAGGCACTCGAACCAAAAGATTTGCTAAAGGTCGGTAGTCAATATTAGCTTCGTCTGCAAAGGCTTTGGGGATTAAGGCTTGCACCGTTGGGTTGTCAAACTTAGCCATAAGATCCGCGAAAACTTGCGGCCAAGTTTCTCGATCAATATGCTCCTTAGTGGGTCTATCTTCCGTGATAAACATATACATATGAGTCTCAGACACTGGATTGACACCCAGTTTTAGATGGTCCCCCATCCACATATTTACCTGATTCACTTCTGCAGGACGAGGCATGATGGCGCGCCAGACTCCTTGACCTATGTATTCAGGGTCAGGTACTTCTGGGAAAAATTCTTTACGCAGCTTGGAGTGAACACCATCCGCGCCGACAACCAAGTCATAAGCCGTTTGCGTGCCATCTGTGAAGGTAACCATGATGGCATCTTCATTTTGTTGAATGGATTCATAAGTACAGTCCAGTCGTACTTTTACTCCCGATTCCAGAGTCGCATTTGACATGATACGAGCCAGAGTAGGACGAAAAATACCGCCACTGCCTCCTACATTAGAACCAACTGGACTTGGCGTCGGTAATTCTTTAATGACAGTGCCATTCGCCAAGCGCATCGCTACGCCATCGGTAACACAACCTTGCTCTACTACTTGATCATATAGGCCTAAGGTCTCTAGAGCGCGCATTGACGCACCATTAATAGTGATACCAGCTCCCAACTCACACCAATCTGGGTCAATCTCAACGAGATCGACGTCCAACCCATGATGACGCATTCTGATTGCCGCCGACATGCCTGAAAAGCCACCACCAATGACCAATACTTTTTTCACTGCAGCCATGTTATGACTCCTTATTTTTGTTCTCTAAATCACACATAAAAACTCTACCCAGTTCATCTACGTATACAGTGACTGGCTCTAATTTCTTACCAAGACAAGGCCCTTGAACACAAAGGCCTGTCTCCGGTTCAAAAAGTGCCCCATGAGCAAAGCAAGTAAGGTGCGTCTTTTCAGAATTGATGTACGCATCTTTTTTCCATGCCATTGGAGCACCATCAATATGAGGACAAGAATTTTTCCATCCATACAATTCGCCCTCTATTTTCACTAGGAAAAGTAAATCCTGTCCCTCGCTTCCAGCTAAAAACCCTTTTGTTTCACGCTCTCCTACGTCATCCACATGACATAAAGCAATCTTGTCTGCCAGGGTATTCATAAAGACGAAGCCTTTAGCGTCGTTTTATCACTGTTAGAAGAAGCCTCTTCTGCATCAAACGAATGAGTAAGTTCCACTTGCTCCGCACACTGGCCTTGTGCTGTAGAATCAAATTTTGGCTTAAGAAGAAAGTGTGCTAATGCAGGTAACAATAGAAGGGCACCTAGCATGTTCCACAAGAACATAAAAGCTAACAGCAAGCCCATATCGGCTTGGAATTTGATAGGACTGAATACCCAAGTAATCACACCGATAGACAGAGTGACCCCAGTTAACATCACCACTTTACCGGTAAAATTAAGGGCTCTTAGATAAGCCTTAGATAAAGAAGAGCCAGCTCTAAGTTCCATCATCACAATGGACAAGATGTACAAGGCGTAATCAATACCTATGCCAACGCCCAAGGCAATCACTGGAAGCGTAGCAACCTTTACCCCCATGCCAAGCTGAACCATGAGTGCTTCAGCCAACACCGAGGTTAGCATTAATGGCAAAATAGCCACCACAACGGCTTTCCATGATCGAAATGCAATAAAGGACAAAATAATCATGGCGCCATACACCAAGAACAACATTTGATACCAGGCTTCTTTCACCGCGATATTCGTTGCTGCTTGAATACCAGCACTGCCCGCAGCCAACATAAAAGATACCTCTTCTGTGTTGTTATCACGAGCGAAAGCCTCGACGTATTCAACAACACCTGACAAGGTATCGGCTTTATGATCAGTTAAGTAAACGTATAAGGTCAGCAAGTTACAACTATCGTTGTATAAGCCGCGAGGTGCCCCTGCCGTAATGTAATTCAACATACTTTGGTTTGGCACAAAGTCGTACCACTTAGGATTGCCCTCGTTTAGACCTGACATCACACGACGAGACAATAAAGACAGCGAGTTCGTAGACTCAACACCCGGCAATTGTCGAAGTTGCCACTCAAGCGCATCTATTTTATTAAGTGTTGAATATTGCGAACACTGGGTATCAGGTGTCTTTATCATGATCGCCATAACATCGCTGGATGCACCATAGTGGCTGTTCATAAAGGCGACATCTTGGTTATAACGACTGTCTTGACGAAGCTCAGGTGCCCCCTGATCTAAATCCCCTATTTTTAGTAAACTACTTTGTTGTATGCCTAAAGCAGCCAAAAGAACTCCGACAGAAATCGCGCCAATGGCCCACTTACGGGTAGTAAATTTGTCGAGCAACAGCCATAAGACGGGCGTCTTTTTCATCTCGACTGACAAGGGATCATTTTCAACGCTACGCTGCGCTGCTTTTGAACTTACGCCAACATAAGAAAGTAAGATAGGCAACAAGATCAGATTGGTAAAAATGAGTACCGCAACCCCGATTGATGAAGCGATTGCCAGCTCTTGTATGACCTTAATGTCTATCATCAACAATACTGCAAAACCCACCGCATCGGCGAGCAATGCGGTTAAGCCTGCTAGAAATAAACGTCGAAAGGTGAAGCGAGCTGCAATTAGCTTATCGTGGCCACGGCCAATATCCTGCATAATACCATTCATTTTTTGCGCACCATGACTCATGCCAATTGCGAACACAAGAAACGGTACCAAAATAGAATATGGGTCTAGGTCATAACCAAGTGAAGGCAGTATGCCCAACTGCCAGACCACAGCGAGTAAGGACGCAAACACGACCAAACCCGTTGAACGAACACAGCGCGTGTACCAAAACACCATCAAGGTAGCAATCACCACAGCAATGGCAAAGAACCAAAGGACCGCTTGCACTCCTTCTATCAAGTCCCCCATTACTTTGGTAAACCCGGTAATATGGATTTCCAGCCCCTGTGCTTGATACTTATCGCGAAGCGCTTCTAGCATGGTCGAGTATTGCGCATAATCCAGTGGATTGCCGTCAGCATCTTGATTTAAGAGTGGCAAATAGATAATGCTCGACTCTTCGTCAGCAGCGACCAGTCGACCAATTTCTCCAGAACGAGAAATGTTTGCTCTTAACGCTTGCAGACTGGTCTCAGAACCGTCATAGAACTCTGGAATCACAGGGCCACCTTCTAACCCCTCTTCCGTTACGCCAATCCAACGGGTGGAAGGCGTCCAAAGTGATTTCATTTGAACTCGATCCACTCCGGGCAAAAGGAATATCTCATCACTTAACTGTTTAAGTAACTCAAGATACTGAGCATCATAAATAGAGCCATTAGGGTTAACAACGGCCACTCTTAATGCATTACCAAGTCCGCTAAGTTCATCTTGATAGGTGAGGTAATTTTGAATATAAGGCTGCTGAGTCGGTAAGGTCTTCTCAAAGCTTGCATTGATTGTCAGCTTGCTCGATTGCCATGCTAATACTATTGAAAGCAAAGCGAAAACAACAAGAATAAAAGCTCGATGGTTAAACAGCAAACGCTCTATAAGCAGACCAGAATTCGGGTCAAATTTGTCATGAGACATGGCATCAGTTTGCGGCAACGTCATTGCAAACCTCCTTTTGGAATGGGTATTGCCCCATGAATACTGAGTGTTAGCAGATCCCCTTTGGGAGTCTGGTAAATATTGGTCAAGGGTGGAAAACCATTATGTTTGCTTGTTACTAACGCCTTGTCAGTTAAGGTCAAAATCAAGCCAGCTTGGTTTACCAGCAAAACATGACCATCTTTAAGTATGGTTGACGCGACAATAGACGCTTGAATCGGATTGAAAACTTGTTCCCATGTATCGCCATCGTCATTAGAAATAAAGGTATTACCACGCAGGCCAGACAATAAGATACGACCATCTGGCAAAAACTCAGCGGTAAAAAAACTGCCTTCATAAGGTGTTTCAATACTTCTAAATGTTTTCCCTGAATCTTCAGATAAAGCAACGAAGCCCATCTCCCCAGCGATCAAAATTCGTTCCGCTTGGCTTTTAATGACGTATAAATGCGCCTCAAAAAAGTTCTCAATACGATCCATCCAAGGCTGCCAAGTCTCGCCACCATCCTTTGTTTCAAAAGCAAGACCGTAAGCTCCAACCACAACCAGGTGGTCGGCACTTAGCTGCAACAAATCTAAAAAAGGTTTATCTGGACCATCATCCACTAGATATTGTCGATTACGAATGGTTTCCTCATCTCCCCACAACTTGGCTTCCGCCAGCAGTTGGTTAGCAAGCACTCTGCCATCCCAGATTTTTTGCCAAGTTTGGCCTCCATTGATGGTCTTTAAAATAGCGCCGCCATGTCCTATGGCATAACCATGCTGCGCATCATGAAATGAGATCCCAGTGAGAGTAACACTCACCGGAGAGGGCAATTGCTCCCATTTAACCCCATCACTGGATTTAAGGATCAGCCCTCGTTCACCTACGGCATATAATTGGTTTTTCGATGCGACGACATCCAATAAAACCGAGCGAGCTCCCAATTGAGTCGAAACGGCAGGACGGTCAAGCGCATCCACTGTCGTCGCGGCATACAGTGTGCCTGATGCGCTCAGCAAAGCTGAGGCAATCAAAGGGATCAAAACAGGGAACTTACAACGCATCATACTGCGGACTCCACTTCGCCTGTTTGAGCAGAAGTAAACACTCTTAAAAAACAGAGAATAGACACAAAACCAAATACTGCCGCAGCAACACCTATACCCTGATAGCCTACTAGCTTAATCAGTGTTCCTCCCAGAATGGGGCCGATGGCTGCACCTACCATTAACATTGCAGGTGTCGCGGCAAGCGCTCGACCAGAGGTATCCAGCTTAGCCAACAAACCAAACACAAAGGTATGTGTGAATATCATGATTGCCACAAAAAACATGGAGCCCGCCGCAAAGACAGGCAACACCTCAGCATTCATAATAATGTTCGCTAATATAATCTGCAGAATTGGCCCTATAATAAGCACAGCACGAGGAGACAAACGTTTTTCCAGTATCCCTGCAAGGGCTGCCGCGACAATATTGATTAAGGCTAACGCCACCAGAATCATGACGATATTTTGATGTTCGAACCCTCTATCGTGACCAACACGTTCCATAAAACTGAAGGTCATCGCCTGAGTAATGGCCATCAAACTGATAGCAAGAATACCGAACCAGACACCTGTAGGAATTTTTTGCGTTTTTTCACCCACATTATTTCCTTCTGACAACTCACTCTTCGTCAATGAAGGAAACGCGATGAAACAAATCAGCGAAGCAATCGCCATGATGCCACCAAAGATGATAAAAATGGCATGACCACCTACCGCCTTAGTAATGTTTGGCGTCGCCCCCATAAAAAAGAAGCCCGTTACACCCAAACAAAAACCGGCAATCGCAAACAGCTTATGCGGATTAGGGCTACGAGCAATCGTCCCATGAGCCATACTCAATGCAGAACTAGAGGTCAAACCCGCACAAAGATGCAAGATAGCTAATACGGAATACTCTTGTACCTGAGCCGCTGCAAAAAAACACAGGGCCGCCAGCAAAAAACCACCCACAGCAATCGCGCGACGATTCCATTTCTTAAAACGAGGCGCAACGAACATACTGGCACACACAGCGCCAATCAAAAACAGCGTCACCAAACCACCAGACTGTTGAGAGTCAAATTGGTATGACGCAACCAACACACCTATCCATAGAGGTAACGCGACAAGATCCAACATACCGGCGCAATGAGACACCATCAACGCGGCATTACCCTTAAAACCAAATGAAGGTCTCATAATGAACCTCCTTTTAAGAACAATGCAACTTGACATCCATGGATTAAGAACACTTGTGTGCTCATTAGATTTTTAACTGGCTTAACCATCTTTTGTACACCCACATTAGTTATTTTTATCTAGGGAAATGCACTTTTTTGAAGCAAGAAAATAGTCTTATCCTACCCCATCAAAAAAGTGCTGCTCTCTCATTTTTTAGGAAGGAGATTATTCATAATCTCCGTTATGACCTGAATCTGGCCCTGGTGACCATTTCGGACGATTTTTTAATAAGAAAACTTGCGAATTATCGGCTCCAGGAAGCGCGCTTCTTGGCTCCCAATTTTTATCGTGCAAATCCATATCTGCATCCATTTCGATATGACAAGCAAAAGGACTATTGAAGTACCAGAACCAATTGGAACCCAAAATGTGTCTACCCGGCCCCCAAAATGCTTGGTAACCTTTTTCAATGAAACGAGAGCCATTTTGCATAATCTCGGTCGGCCCTGCGAAA
The DNA here is from genome assembly GCF_040436405.1 of Marinomonas sp. THO17. Lineage (NCBI taxonomy): Bacteria > Pseudomonadati > Pseudomonadota > Gammaproteobacteria > Oceanospirillales > Oceanospirillaceae > Marinomonas > Marinomonas sp. THO17. The sequence continues at coordinate 1,364,343 of NZ_AP031575.1, forward strand.
TGGAAGGTAAAATGCTCGACACCTGTCATAAATGGCGGCGCACCAATTAAAAAATGAGTATGATGCTCTAACGAACCCGCAGGTTGTAGAAAAGGCCCCACACCCTCAAAGCGGTCAGTACAACGAAAACCCAATCGCTCCACGTAAAAGGCTTCTGCTTTGACTGGATCTGGAACAAAAAACACAATATGAGATAATGAATGTGGACGTATTTGCTCTGCATCATTATCCACACCAAGCGCATTGACAGGACGTGACACAGGGGATCCTGGCAAATTTGAGACTTCTCCCACTACGGCAAGAGACTTGCGCTGAGTAATCTGGAAGCCAATAGCAAAACCCGAATCATCAGTGGATTCAATCGAACCATCTGCTAATAAGGTTACCTGACGATCTTTTCGCAACTCTTCTGCAATATGATCCAGTGTTTGTTGATCGGCTACTCCCATAACGGTTTTACGCATCATACAGCCGTTGCCAACACTGGCTGGTAATGAGTCATCTGAAGTATGCGCTAACACCACCCCTGACCCATCTAAAGCTTCAAAGCGTCCACCCTGTTCATTAACGTCTTTGGCGATCAAACCATAATCAGTGAGAAAGGTTGCACAAGAAGCAATATCCTCTACCGCAAAAACAATTGTTTCCAAACCCAAAATTTTCATGTCATTCTCCTCAGGCAGTATGACCACCTAATGTTTCGGCCACCCAATCAACGATATAGGCGCCAGCATTAGCGGAATTATCAAAACTGGAATGCTGCACACCACCTTCACGATCGGTAAAAATCTTGAGCTCTTTTTTAGGGCTATTGGTCAGTTGCTCAAATGTTCTATGCGCCCATTTCAATGGGATTTGAGAGTCTTTTTCCCCATGAGTGACTAAGAAAGGCACTTTTATGCGGTCAAGCACACCATCCAGATGAACCTTTTCAGCGATTTCCATGAACTCGTCCATGTCTTTCGCTCCCCATACCCAACGAACATGATCCCAATAATGCGGAACAGGGAAACTGCCTTCTTTTTCTAAGCGGCGTTTTTGCACATCACGCCAATCATGATTCGCCCCCCATACCACACCACAAGCAAAACGTGGTTCAAAAGCAACCGCACGTGGACAGTAATAACCACCCAGGGAAACCCCTTCCATGCCAATGCGTTTGGCATCTATTTCCTCACGCGTCTCTAACCAATCCACGACTCGACTAGCCCAATGCTCGCTATCGTATCGGGCGGTCAAACCCTGTTGACGAATCGCCTCCCCCGTACCTGGTTGGTCTACCACTAGAGAAGAAATACCTCGTTTTGCCAACCAAGCTGGCATGCCCACTCGGTATTTCATTTCTTTTGTCGAATCCAAGCCGTTAACCTGAACCAAAATAGGCGCTTTACCTTTTACCCCTTCTGCACGAACGTACAAGGCGGATAAATGCTTGCCTTCATAAGGAATTTCCACTCGCTCGCAATTCTCTTTCGCCAGATCAATACCACGAGCGAAAATATCTAAAAAACGTTGATACAATTCAGCACGACCTGGAGAACCATGACCTTGAAGTCGTTCAGCGGTTAAATAATATGTCGCTGCACGACCGTATTTCTCACCTGCGGAAATCAGTCGCCCTTTTTCTTCATCCTCTTGAGCAAGTTCGCACAATTTGTCTGCCATGTTTTCCCACGTTTCACGAAATGCTTTTGACGCAGCCGCATCCTTTGCATTAGCCGCTTCCTTTAAAGGGGCACACATGACCTCAACTTCACCAATCTTAGCGCCCATTTCAAGTGCCAAATTGATGGACAAATCCCAAGGATAATTAGTCGGAAAATAACGAAACATACTCACTCCAAATTATATTTTTACGACGCTTGTCGCTTTTTCAAAACCTACATCCAGAAGTGGCTAAAAAGGGAAGAAAAGCCACTCCTAGATGTAAAAGTCATTAGCTCACTCTATCTAACACCTTTTCTCGCCAACCCTTGACCGGTAAAAGTACTCGTCGAGATACGTTCTACAGGTCTATTCTGAAATGGCTTGTCATTTAATAAATTTGCTACGTATGCCTCACCTGACAACAAATTATAAAAACCGAAAGTTTGAGCAATGGTTCCAGGGAACTCCGGCATGACGTAATTAAATTGCCATAGGGTTTTCCATAACTGACCTTGAGAATCCCAACGATCAGCCAACATCCCTGCCCATGTATCTTCATCTAGGTAGTAGCGACTCCGAACCGCTTGGTGACGTTTACCTTCCGCCAGTGTCGCTTCAACGACCCAAACACGGTGTAACTCCCAGCGAACGGCTTCAGGATTTAAATGATTACCGGTAATGACTTCTTGGTCTGAATACTGCAAAAATCGATTTTGGTTATAAGGAATCAACATTTCCTGTTTACCAATCAACTTCCAATCAAACACATCTGTACGTCCACTAAACACGCTAAGCTCATCAAATGACATTAGGCCAGCTGTGGCAGGAGTCGGAGTATCGCAGCAAGCATTAGGCAACTTACGTACCCGTCTCTGACCCGCTAAATACACATAGGATGCTGTCTTCGATGCATCGAGGTTATTACGACCTACAATGCGCTCTCCAGCTCGAATGGGTGGACCATAGTTTTCCAAATTAATTTCCCAGAAAAAGCCTTCAAAATCTTCTGCGGATCCTTCTTGGAAATAATAGGGATATTGGTTTTTGATAAGACCATCTGTGGTTAGTACTAGCTTACCGCTTGAAGTAATTTGATATTGGTTAATTTCAGCTTCCGAGCTAACACCTTTCCAACCAAGTCGATGATTGTTAATTGCTTCCAAACCATTGTTAGGAATTGGAAATGGAATACCGCCATAAGCCCCCTTTACGTCATGTCCTTGCAGGTGACCGTAAAGCGCATTCTGTTGGGTGTACTCATATACCCAGTCTGGCGCGGTAGCAGTTCGATGCGTAGGATAGACGTTCAACTTATAAGTGTCAGGGTACTTCGCCAGCATAGCTTTTACGCCGTCAGACAGTTTGTCTGCGTACTGCGCCATATTTTGGTAAGTAACGGTATATAAAGGTTTTTCATCGGCAAATGGGTCAAGGCGCTTGCTACCCAATTTTTCGCCTGGAATTGGCTGATTAAAGCCACCGGTCCATGCTGGAATGGTACCTTCAGCATTACCTGCCATTTCAGCACCAAAAGGCGTCAAGTCTTGACCCAGTCTCGCTGCTTGTTCTGGTGACACTGCGGCAAAAGTAGGCACAGCCAAACAAGCAATAGAGGCGAATACGGCATTCGTGATTAACTTAGTATTTCTTTTCATTATTATCTCTCCAAGTTACTACTAAAAGACGGTCTGTACCGAAGCTGAAATGAAATCTCGATCTTTCAATGCTTGTTTGTATTGCGCATTGTTATCCCCGTCTAAGAAATAGCCTTCCTCACCAAGGTATTTCGTATAATTCATCGAGAAATTCCAGCGACTCAAATACACCGCTTTGATACCAAGGTTGAGATCGCCACCACCATCAACACCAAAACCAGCGCCAACGGCAGACGATTTACCCCATGTATGCCCTAGCCCAACAGAGGGGGTTAAATCAACACCATCAAAAAACTGACGATAAGTTGGGCTATAAACCATTCTCAAAGCGACCGCTGATTTGTCCGCATTGGGGTTCAGCATGCTTTCGTTGTCGGTCGTTTTCACTCGAGTATTCCAAGCGATCTCACCCGTAAAGCTTGCTTCCTTAGCAATAAAACTTGGGCCTAAACTCCCTATCCATGAGAATTGTGCATGGGCAGTCTCACCCACTGCGTAACCAGGATTCGAATCATTGTCATATTGCGTTCCAGTTGGCGTAATGCTTTGTCCTTTACTGGCCAAAGGGGCGTTACGACGATAGGAAATTTCCCCCGCTAAACTCCAAATCCCAACGCTTTTTGCCATACTGAAGCCATAGGCTTCGATCCCCTCTTGATAAGCAAATTGGTACTCGCTAGGCTGAAATGATGAGTTAAGTATTGTGTAGATATTACTAATGGTTGTGGCGTGATAACGTGTTGCATATATCCCATAATCTGTAAAGGTATCGTAATCACTCCATCTAAGTTGAAGACCATACTGGCCATCGTCTTCGGCTTCTTGATCACCTATTTTCGTGAACTCATTAGAGCCAGCAAGTAACCTTTCACCACCCAGAGTATCACTGGAAGACAAGTACGCACCGGCGGGTGCCAAACGAGACTTTTCCCACTCATACCCAACATAAGCACCAAGACTAAGTGCTTCTGTTAATGGCACATCCACCGACAGTTTACCGGTAGGAAGAGCGATCTCTTTGAACTGAGAATTAGGCACGGAAGCTAACTTGACAATATCCAATGGCGCTTGACCACCCGCAATACCATTTATTCCAAAATACAGACTTTCCCCCCAAAGCAATGAATGTCGTCCCAAACGAACCGTACCTTCCATACCGTCGGATACAGGAAAATAGGCGTAGGCGAAAGCATCAAGTAAATCCGTATCACCCCCCATTACTTCTTTCGCTTCATCTGAAAATTCACTAGCAGGACTATGATTTGAGGAGCTACTGGTATTGTCTGTATTGCCATGATAAACCTCGTCATACCACGCGGTTCCACTGACTCGAAAACCCACGTCCTTATAGGACAAATCCAATTCAGTCAGTAAATCCAGACGATTTGAAACAAGACCCTTATCAAAGTTATTGTCGCCGTCATTCTGATTCGCACCCTGACTTGGGTTATCCGTTCCATTTAATCCATTCGATGCGTCTTTTAATCGAAATGCGGTACTGTATTTAACCGTGTTGTCAAACGTCAGTCGCAGATCTGAATTCCCTGTCTCTATTTCAAAAGCCAACAATGCCGGACTGCATGACATCACTGATAGGGCTACTGCGCTCAGTTTTAACGGAGCCAATTTTTTTATTTTAATGTTCACTAGTTCCCTCCTCCTTATGGAGTTTTTATTTTTATCGTAAGGAAGAGACAAATCTAATGACGGACAATCTTTCAGTAAAACCCTTTTAATCGAACTAACCTTTCGATGAGATCGAATGGTAATTACAAGTAAAAAACGCTAGATTGAATGGACAAGAACAACAAAAAATATCTGAGATGACATTATGCGCTTTAAAAAATTAGACCTTAACCTATTGGTTGCATTAGATATTTTATTAGAACAAAAAAGCATCACGCGAACGGCAGAAAAACTTAATATGAGCCCTTCAGCGGTGAGTAATTCTTTATCAAGACTCAGGGAGTATTTTGAGGATGACTTGCTCACACAGATAGGGCGTAAGATGGTGATCACCCCTCTTGGGGAAAATTTACAATCTCAGGTTAGGAATGCACTCTATAACATTGAAAGCACCATTCTCTTACAACCTAACTTTGAACCGGATAAGACCGAAAGGATATTCAGTATTATTTGTTCGGATTACACATTAACCGTTCTCGTTCCCCATATTTTAGAAATTGTTAGCCAACAAAAGAGCACAGCTCGATTCCAATTTCTCCCACAAGTCGAAAACCCAAATGAACAACTGGAAAAAGGTAAAGCAGACTTGCTCATTATTCCGACTGATTTCGTATCAAAAGAACATCCCAGTAAAGTCATATATGATGAAAAGTTTGTCTGTGTCGTTTGGAGTGAAAGCGAGCTTGCAGATGGAAAGATGACAATGGAACGTTATGCAAATGCAGGACACGTAGTGATGCGCCCCGCGCCAAAAAGACCCAATTATTTTGAAAAAGTGTTTAGCAATAAATTTGACCTTAAACGCCGCATTGTCGCTACAACATTCAGCTTTGCCATTTTACCTTCTTTAGTCATTGGCTCAGATAATATCACTACAGTTCATAGCAAATTAGCGTACAAGATGGCAAAAGTATGGCCGCTTAAAATTTTGGAATTACCATTTGAGCTTCCTAGGATGCAGCAATGTCTCCAGTGGCATCAGTATCGCAATAATGATGAAGGGCTTATCTGGTTAAGAGGCGTTATTGAAGAAGCCATAGAAAAAATGAATGCATCTCATAACCATCTAACTAGTGCGTCATAATGACCGTTAACAGCAATACTTTTCCCCCATAAAAAAGCCAATTCCCCAATAATGAAGAATTGGCAATAGGTGCTACTGAATCTTGCTTGACCCATTAACGCTGAGGCATGTCAGCCACACTGTAACCTAGGCTAACTACCGCATCTTCAGGGATAGCTGGCATAGTGGCATTCCAATCCAACCATTGCTGACGCATGGCAGCCAGTTTATCCGGATAGCGCTTACCTAAATTGGCCCGTTCGCGCGCATCGTTTTTGATGTTAAATAGGTACTCATGTTCATCGACTTTTAAGTATTTCCAATTGTCTAAACGCAATGCCCGTTGCGCCCTATGCTTCATTCGCCAATATAAGGGCCTTTCAAATCGCTCTTCTTGCCCGGTTAAGACAGACATCAGTGACATACCATCCACAGGGTAATCTGGATCAAATGGTCCTTTACCTACTTCCAATAAAGTACGAGACCAGTCCATGGTCATACAATGTTGCATGCTAACAGAACCCGCTTTTACTTTGCCGGGCCAGCGCACCACCCAAGGCACACGAATTCCCCCCTCGGTTAAATCCATTTTGCCACCCACTAAAGGCCAATTATCGGAGAAACGTTCGCCGCCATTATCACTGGTGAAAACAATCAGCGTATCCTCCGTTAAACCATGCTCATCTAACGCGGCCATAATACGACCTATACCTTCATCCATATGATGAATCATACGTCGATAAGTATGAATATTGCCGCCTTCTAAATGGAATAAGGTTGACAGGTTATCGGCCAAATGTGCGTCGTCTCTGGTTTCCCACGGCCAATGAGGTGCCGTATAGTGAATGCTTAAAAAGAAAGGTTGTTCAGGCGCTGCTTTGGCACGGCGATGAATGAAGTCCAGCGAATGCTCTGAAATCAAATCCGTCAAATAGCCAATTTCTTGATGCTCTTCTTCATTAATCCATAAGTCATGATCACCATGACCACTCTTATGAGAGAAGTAATCCACACCGCCTGCCATGATGCCGAAAAACTCATCGTAACCTGAGGATCTTGGACCAAAATGCGGCGGATAACCAAGGTGCCATTTGCCCATCAAACCAGTGTAATAGCCTGCTTTTTGCAATTGTCCCGGCAAGGTCGGAATGTGTGGCGGCAAACCTAATGTATTACTGCCGATACTTTTGCTGTTAATCGGTTCCTCTAGTGCGCCACGCAAGCGATATTGATAGGCCATGGTCATTAAAGCGAAACGAGTGGGTGAACAGACTGGTGAATTGGCATAGCCCTCTAAAAAAATCATGCCTTGCTCAGCCAACTTATCAATATTTGGCGACACCTTCCCAAACTGAGCTTCACGACCACCATAACAGCCTAAATCGGCATAACCTAAATCATCTGCCACAATGTAAATAATATTGGTCATTAATCTACTCCTTTTAAACGGCGTCCCATGTTAAAACCCTGTCGTTTATGCCAAGCCCATAACAGCAATGCTCCAATGATTCCCACTAGATCCCAGACAGGGTTAGGAGCAAACAACATAATGGCAGCTATCAAGCGGCCAATAATCTCGTACCACGCCAATTTGTGTGAATGAAACCCGGTTAAGGCGGTAGCTAATAATAAAATGCCCACCACCAGCTTAATGATCAACCAACTCCACACCAGCAAATCAAAGCTCACACCGGATTGTGCAACGGTTAATAACATAGGATTGAAGGCAAAGGTGAAAGGAATCACAAAAATCATGATGCCAACTTTTGACGCCTGAACAGAAGTTCCAATTGGCCCACCCCCCGAAATACTGGCGGCAGCGAAAGCCGCAATGGCCACCGGAGGTGTGATAACAGAACCCACTGCGATGAAAAAGACAAACATATGTGAGGTCAACGCAGACAAACCTAACTGCTCCATGGCTGGAATGGCAATGGTAGCTACCGTGACATAGGCGGGCAATGTGGGCATGCCCATACCCAAAACGATACAACAAAAAGCCGCAATAATGAGTGATATCAGTAACGAATTAGACACTATACTGGCTAGCAAGACACTGAATTTCACCGGTACACCCGTTGCCGATAATGCCGAAATAACAATACTAACGGCTGCTATGGCCATTAATAGACCAGCAAAAGTACGGCCACCAACCTGCAAGCTTTGTATGAGCTTAATAGGCTTACGTCGTATTTCTGGGTTAATCAAACTGAGTGGAAACAAAGCCGCCAGCGCGGTAATGGAAGCACCAGATGGTGATAAGCCATATAACAATAAGCAAACTATGATTACCAAAGGGACAAAGATCAGCAGCAGGTTCAAATAGTCCTGCTTAAGCGGCGCATCCACACCTGTCACTTCTGCGCTGGAGGTGATGCCCAAACGGCGTGATTCAAACACTATCATGGCAAATAAGCTGGCGTAGTAGGCAATGGATGGCACCAAGACAGCAACAATCACTGTCATATAGTTCACTCCCACGAAGTCCGCCATGACCAAAGCAGCCGCTCCCATAATGGGTGGCATAATCTGTCCACCCGTCGAAGCGGAAGCTTCCACAGCACCAGCAAAATTGGCAGAAAAGCCCCGTCTTTTAATCATGGGAATGGTAATAACCCCTGTCCCCACCACATTACCAACCGCGCTGCCTGAAACCGTACCGAACAAGGCCGATGACAATACTGCAGCGTGTGCAGGGCCACCCGCCGTTTTCCTCATCCAATGAAAGGCAATACGAATCATTGAATCGCCCGCCCCAACGCCTTCTAGCAAGGCTCCTAGGATGATAAATGGAAAAACCGTGGTAATAACGATGGCGAAAGTACTGCCCAAAATCCCCGTATCAAGACTGTACAAAAGATTTTGTGCTAGGGTTTCATTGACATCATGGCTGACTGTCTGCAAGGGACCCGGCCAATACTGACCAGTTGCCATATAAAGAATGCCAACCACACCCAATAAGGCAACCGGAATCCCCCAAATACGCCAGCAAAAGTACAAAGCGCCTAATGATGCCAAGACAGCAATCCACATTTCATTGGCACCGAACAAAAACATTCCCTCGTCTAACTCGCTGCTCACCAAATAAAAAGACCAGCAGCAATAAAGCATTACAAACAAAAATATAAAGCTGATGATGGCGTTTAATAGTGAGGTTTCGCCTTGGCAATATTTTAAGCAAGCCCCCAAAGCAATGGTCACCACACACAAAGCAAAAAATGACGCTCTAAACTCCACCAGTGGAAAAGGCCCCAAGCGAAAATCACCGATCGCCGGCATAACATTCGCTAGACCATAAAAAGCAATCACTAAACTGAGTCCCGCCACCATCCATGAAAGCAGTTTCGAACTCATTTGAGACTTGAAAAACATAACCACTCCATAAGTGAGGCAAAACCTCACTTAATCAGACCTCATAGGAGAAACATTTAAAGAAAATCACTTAAGGAATTAATTGAGCTGGTATTGGAATCCCAGCCTCTTGATAGTAACGAATGGCCCCTGGATGCAGAGGTGCATTTACCCCAACAAAAAAATCCGTAGTGAGTATGTCATTGAATAGCGCATTTGAATCCGCCAAAGCACCGCGGTTTTCTATAAATGTTTTAGTCAATGTATAAGCAATATCGTCCGACAGGTCTTTATTAACGGCCATCATCATAATGCTTTGCCAAGTAAGTACAGAGGTTTCATTTACTTGACCCGGATAAGTATTGGCTGGAATTTCCGCTGACTGCATGCCTAAGCTTTCAGGCGGCACCATTTTTTCCCCAGGAATGCCTAATATCCGAATGGGATTACTTAAACTCAGTTCTGCGACCGCTTGTGATCCCAGCGAAAAAGTACCGACAAAAACATCAAACTGCCCATCTTGAAAGCTTTGGACAGCCGCCCCCCATGGGGCTTTAATGGGGTCATATTCACCTATTGGCAAACCACCCGCAGCAGCCAAACTACTTATTTGTGTGTTCGCCACACCGGCTGGAGGACCAATAAAAACACGTTTACCTTTCGCTTCTGGCCAAGATTCAATACCAGAATCAGCACGGGTAATGGCGTGAAAATAACTACCGGGAATGGTAAAGAGTCCACGCACATTGTTCGACATTTGCTGGGCCTTCTCAGACATTTTTGCATAAGGCCCAACGCCTTTCTTCATGGCAGAAAAAGCAGGTGGGGGAATGACGGCAGAATCCAAACTGCCTGTTGCTAATTTGAGCAATGACTTAGTCAGCGTTTGATTGAGAGCAAGTTGGATATCAACGCCCTGTTCCGACCAGTAAGGCGCCATGGCTTGAGGCAACATACCTAAAATACTGTTTGGTGTGGCGGATTCCATGCCAATTTTTTCTGCCGTTGCTGCTGTGCTGAACAGCATACCTGCACACATCAAACCAAAAATGCTTATCCCTTGACGGAATTGTCCTTTCACATTCTGCATTCAGAACTCCCACCTTGTTTATTATTTTTAAATTAGGTGTGATCAATCTAACTTGCAAATTGATATCCGTAAAATACTTATTTGATAATCCAATCGATCAAAAATAAATATATTAGTGGTATTTAGTATGCATTTTTGTCGTATTAGAGCGCTTTTTTTCTATTTTACGAATATAAAATGCTGTAATAGTATCAATGCCTAACTCTGCAATCTGGGCACTGCCTATCCTTATTATGCATTTGGGGTTCACCATGCTTAATCACCTATTAAAGATACTTTTGCCTTTTTTCAGTTGGGGTAGGAAGCTGACTCTCAAGGATCTAAATAAAGATGTCATGGCTGGCATTACCGGGGCTGTTTTAGTGTTACCGCAGGGGGTCGCCTATGCTTACATTGCAGGCTTACCGCCAGAAATCGGCCTTTATACCGCCATTGTTTCTGCTTCTGTTGCTGCTTTGTTTGGTAGCTCATTTCATATGATATCTGGCCCAACAGCGGCCTTATCCATTGTGGTTGCCTCTGTGACAAACCAGCTTGGCTACACCAATCCTATTGAACAAATTGGACTTGTGGTCAGCCTAACGTTTCTGGTTGGCTTAATTCAGTTCTCACTGGGCGCATTGCGTTTAGGCGCTTTGGTGAACTTTATTTCACATACCGTCATCATTGGTTTTACCACCGGAGCTGCCATACTGATCGCCACTAGCCAAATCAAACACTTGCTGGGCCTAGCCGTTCCCTCAGGTCTGTCTTTCATATCAGAACTGATGGCAATTTTCCAAGCCATGACTGAATTCAATACTTATGCGCTCGCCATTGGGTTAAGCACCTTACTCAGTGCCATTCTCGTCAAAAAGTATCATCCTAAAGCTCCCAACCTATTAATTGGAATGCTCTTTGGCAGTCTCATGGGAGTCTTTTTACAAGCTGAACAACATGGCGTCGCTATGGTCGAAAGTATGCCTGGCAGTCTGCCCCCCTTTGTCTTACCAAATGCTTCCTTTGAAATGCTGCAAAGTATCTTTTCAGGCGCTTTTGCCGTGGCCCTATTAGGATTAATTGAAGCCGTCTCTATTGCTCGCGCTATTTCCATGCGCTCCAAACAGGTCATTGATGGTAACCAAGAATTTATTGGACAAGGCTTGTCTAATATCGTCGGCGGTTTCTTCTCTTGCTACCCAAGCTCAGGGTCTTTTACTCGGTCTGGAGCCAACTATGATGCTGGCGCGGCAAGTCCTCTTGCTGCAGTATTTGCTGCCATTATTGTTGCCTTGGTCATTAGCTTTTTTCCACAGGCTACCGCTTACCTTCCTCTTCCTGCCATGGCAGGCAGTGTGCTTCTGATCGCGTGGAATTTACTGGATATGAAACACCTTATTGCCACTATCAAAATCAGCGTTTCCGAAGCCTGTATATTGATCGGTACTTTTTTGTCTACCTTATTCATTCAACTGGAATTTGCTATTTATATTGGCATTCTCTTATCCATTGGCTTTTATCTGCATAGAACCTCGCGTCCCAAGATAATTGACGTTGCTCCATTTTCAAAAGCCGAGCATAGGGTCATTCGTAACATTCATCGCTATCAACTCGACACTTGCCCACAACTCAAAATGATTCGCATCGACGGTTCGTTATATTTTGGCTCCATTGACTATGTGCAAAAAGCCCTTGCAGAATGCAGTCAAGACGGCACTAAATACATCATCATAGTGGCTAAAGGCATCAATTTTATGGATGTATCTGGCGTACTACTTCTAGAAGCCGAGATAAACAAACTGAAAAAATCTGGTGGTAATTTACTGATTTGTTCTCTTAAAGGTACGGTTTCAGATGAGCTTAGCAGTCTACCCACATACCAAAAGGTGCTCAAACATCATATTGTCGATAATTCCAAGCAAGCTATTGCCAAGATGCTTGAATGGATTGATCAAACAAAATGCCGTGACTGCCAGTCTCGAATTTTTAATGAATGCCAACAGTTTCCAAATAATAAATCCAGCTTGCCCTTGATAGAGTAGAGTGAAGCGAAAGAGACTAACAATATGGAATCTAAGCACCTTATTTATTTATCAACCATTTTGGACAAAGGTTCGATCAGTGCGGCGGCCGAATTTCTGAATGTCGCTCAACCTACTTTAACCCGAGCTATGGCCACCTTAGAAATGCAAGCTGGCACGCAGCTTTTCACTCGTAGTCGTTTTGGTGTTACCAGCACTGTGGTTGGTGAGTCTTTAGCCAGAGAAGGTCGCGCTATTAGTCGACGACTTAACGCAGCAAACGAACAAGTCTCCCGCTTTAAATTAGGCATAAAACAAAATCTTCGCATTGCTTCAGGCTCGCTGCTAGGAATGGGAGTGTTACCCAAGATCATTGATCGAATGATAGAACAACACCCAGAGGTTTCCCTAACCATCACCTGCTTAAACCCTTCCATAGCCATTGAGGGCTTATTGGATGATCAATTTGATATTGTGATTGCCCCGCAATCTTCTGATCGAAACACCAGCAGCCTTCATCATGAACTGATCAAACAAGACAAAATCGGTATTTTTTGTGGTCAACAACATCCCCTCGCCTCAAGAAAAAACATCCAAATTGAAGACTTTATGTCACTCGATTGGTTAAGTTTAGGCATTGCCTCATATTTCGAGCAACAAACCACAGAAATGCTCTCTTCCTACGGCATTCACGGGGCAAGAACCAAGGCGGTATTTCGCAACGATGCTTATATGCTCATAAAAATGCTGGCTTCTGGGCGCTATCTAGCCGCTCTTCCACACTTCCCTGTTACAGTAATTAAAGAAGCCTTTGCTATCAAAGAAATTCAATTAGAGGGAATTCAAGCGGTTTCAAGAGACTTGTACTTATGGTGTATTGAGTCGTTAAAAGACCAAGCTGCTTTTACCTCATTTAAAAACATAGCAACTGACGTTTTTGAAGAACTTGCCTTGCCCATTAAACCATAAAAAAAACCGCCATTACTGGCGGTCAAAAAACCGAAGCTTTCTTTAAAAGTAAGCTCGGCTAGGGTAGACATTGAACCTTGCAGGAAAAGGCCAATATCTTGAGCAAAATGGCTAAAAATGTCTGTCTAAGATGGATCTTGTTCAATATCACGGTGAAATAGAAAGTTGCTAATATGAGATATGAGACGCCGTATTCGTTGCGGCAAAACTGAAAGTACCAGCAAAAGCATAAGTTTTTAGTAGATTCATAGTGTCACTCTCCTCTTAAAACCAATATTGGTTTCAATTTATTTATTATTTTTATTCCAAACCCTGTGAAGAAGTGACCATTGCGATCACAAACGAATACTAGAGCGAAAAAGTCATTAAGATCAACATCATTTTGATAAAAAATTAACGCATTGCTTTTCATTTATGATAAAAACATATCAAATTTGATTTCAAGCTTTCTTTTATTGGATACTAGACAGGCAAGTTAAAAAGCAAACAGTAGCTTACTATCTCAAAATCGAATAGGCTCAATGCCATAGTTAGGCGCTAACCTGTTGTTATTGGTAGCAGCCAGTTGATTAATTTCCAGAGGCATAATGAATTCCATACTCAAAAAAGCCACTTTAAAAGAAGTCGCCAATAAGGCAGGGGTAAGCATCGCCACGGTAGATCGTGTTATCACTAAGCGAGCAAAAGTTAGCCCACACACTAAAGAGAAGGTATTGGCCGTCATTGAGGAGCTGGCGCAACAACACACCCACCACCCAATCTCGCAAAAAGAACTCAAACTGGGCGTCATCATTGAATCGGGGGCGACTTTTATCGAGGCCCTATCGCAAACCATTGAGCATGCCAAAATACATTTTGCAGAACAAAAGATACAACTGGAATGTCTTGCTATAGTAGACTTCGATCTAAGCCACTTCCTACAACAACTCAAACAATATGCTGAACAGTTTGATGGCTTAATTGTTTTATCCCGTGAATTACCGCAAATTGTCTCCACTATTAATAAGCTGGTTGAACAAGGCACGCCAGTGGTCACCTTAACTTCTGACTTAAATAACTGCACACGACTGTCTCACGCTGGCACTAATCAAATCAGCGCTGGTCGTACAGCAGGCACCTTGATGGGACATTACCTAAACAAGATGCAAGGAGATATTTTGCTGGTGATGAGTGCCACCTACACCACACAATATGAACGTGAATTGGGCTTTCGTAGCGTGTTGCGCAATAAGTTTCCGAATCTTAGAATTCGCGAAGCCATCAAAAATAACGATTCAGATGAAGACAGTTATATCGCCATTTGCAGAGAAGTCGATACCAATAGCATACCACTGGGCATCTATAATACCTCTGGTGGTAATGCCGGTATTGCCAAAGCATTGCGCGAAAAAGGCTTGGATCATGACATCGTCTTTATTGCCCATGAGCTAAACAAGGTAACCAAAAACCTATTATTGGAAGATACCATAGACATCATTATTGATCAGAACTTAGAAGAAAACGTCCACAATGCGGTGACACTGTTAGGACATTATTTGCGCACTGGTGAAACGCTAACAATAAAAACCCCTTTCCCAACCATAATCACCAAAGAAAACATTGGCTTTATCCCTTAATCTTCCAAGATAAACCAGAATAGAAAAATCAAAATCAATAAAAAAGCTCGCAAATGCGAGCTTTTTTACTTCATTTATCCCTAATTAAAGGCTTTTTCAAAGCGTTCTAATGCTAAAGCAGAATCACTGGATGGGAAACCTTCAAAACCAATTACGCCCTGATAGCCAATTTTGCGCAAATGCTGAGCGATGGCTGGGTAATTCATCTCCCCAGTACCTGGCTCTTGACGACCTGGCACATCGGCAATTTGAATCTCACCAATGTGTGGTAAGTAGCGAGTCAAAGAATCTAGGATGTTGCCTTCGTCAATTTGCTGGTGATACAAATCCAACATCATTTTCAAATTTGGATGATTCACTTCGGATACTAGGGTAAAAACATCTTCTGCGGTTGCGAAAGGTGTCCCAGGATGATCGACTTTTAAATTGAGGTTTTCCAGTACGAACATAACATCGTTCTTCGCACCTATCTCAGCAATTTCAGACAATACTTTATAAGCCTTAATCCAGTCTCGACCCGATACAAGAAGACGTGGATTAACTGGCAAGCCTTTATTATCAAGGCCTGTACCATGCAAATTAAGACGTGGTACACCCAATTTCTTTGCTGCTGCAACCGATTCATGAATGGTCGCAATTAAACGATCACTGTTCTCTAGGAAGTCACCTTCAATGTAACCTGTCATGGATGAGAACTCGACACCAGTGGCCGCTAACGCATCTATATCATGATTGGTCCAATCCCATAACTCTGGCAGAAAACCCAGTTCAGAGATCTTTTTCACCCTTTCTACAATAGACAGATCGGTGAACATGGTCTCTGAACAGCAGGACAGAGTGAATTTTTCCATAGGTATTACCTCTTCTAAGCGTTTAACATCGTACAAAAAACTTGTGACAATCGCTCATATGAAAAGATGCTTGAGGATCAAACAGCATATCAGGTGATGGTTTATCAAAACCAATTTGCCCAAAACACAATGATGAACAAGCTGACGCTTTTACGACTAGTTTTCATATTTTTATTGTCATAGTGGTAACAAGCTACACTGGGTGCAAGCTGATTGCTGTCGAGTATGCAATCTTGCCCTAAATCAAGTCAATCATTTTGATGTTATTTTTATCAAAAAGATAATTTAAAAAAACCTACCTTTAACATGGTGCCAAAGCTTGCCTTTCATCAGGGCTAAAAACTCTGTAACAATAAAGCTCAATAACGACAAAATAACCATAGTGATCTCAATGCTGTAGACAAGCGCCCAGCTTGGCTTTGTATGCGTTAGTGATGGCCCTATGCCTTGTGTAAAGTGTGAGAGCCGTCATTCTCTGGCAGGCCGATATCCTTGCACCATATCCTTACCAGCCTCTTCACTGCGGCAAGGCTAAGGGCTTTGTTACGCCTTTGGGATCGTGCTTTTTAGGGTGGAAAGAGAGCCTGCTTTGAAGTGATTTTCCAGTGATATGGTTCATCACAGCTGATCTGCACCTTACTGTGTAAGGTTTAATAAGGGGTTAACAGGGGCGGGATAAACGACTTCGGATGTCCATTGCTTCATGCAAGATACGCACAATGAAAATGTCAGTCTTTCGCTGGCGGTAAAAGATAGTGTGATGTTTATGCTCAAATCGACGGAAACAACTTTTATCTCATCACAGGCTCTGCCTATGTCGGGGGAATCGACAAGCCTGCCGATGGCATGTTTAAGCCCTGCATCATAGCTATCTGCTTGTTTTTGCCCCCATGTGCGAGCACTATAGAGGTAAATATCTATCAAATCTTGTTCGGCGAGCTTCGAGTAGGTGTGAGTTTTATTCGCCATTTAGCTCTGCTTTGGCTTTAGCAATAATTTGCTCATGCGTAAGGGCACTTTCACCACTCTCTTCTCCAGCCCGAAGAGCTTGGCGCAAGGTTTCAAGCTTGGTTTGGTACTCCGCTTCTTGTTCTTCTAACAAGCGTAAGCCTGCACGTACTGCCTCACTCGCATTACGGTAGCGGCCTGTTTCTTTCAATTCCGATAAAAAATTGGTGAAATGTTCACCTAAATCAATGCTGGTCGTTGCCATAATCAAAACCTCTCGTTTCCATTAAAACTACTAATATTTAGTAGTTTAGTCAATTTTGAGTGACGGTGAAGCCATTTGTGTGCACTCACTGTGATTCATTCTCAAAAATGGTGCTGAGCTTTGGAATAGATAAACACCAAAAATGGAAAAGAAGGCAAACAGAAAGAATATTAATAGGCGCTAAAAGTTAGATATTGCAAGAGATGGGAGGCTTTAGGAAAATATGGGCATAAAAAAGGCACCATAAATGGTGCCCGGGACCGGAATCGAACCGGTACGATATTTCTATCGCAAGATTTTAAGTCTTGTGTGTCTACCAATTTCACCACCCGGGCAATCTGATATGGAGGCCGGAGTCGGAATCGAACCGGCGTACACGGAGTTGCAGTCCGCTGCATGACCACTCTGCCATCCGGCCTTTATCAGACGTCTTAAGAAATGGAGCGGGAAACGAGGCTCGAACTCGCGACCCCAACCTTGGCAAGGTTGTGCTCTACCACTGAGCTATTCCCGCGTCTCAAAAGACGGTGCTTATTCTATGTATTTGAGCTTTCACGTCAAGGAAAATTTCTAAATAAATAACTAACTTAGACACTTTTCTCTATTCTGATTAGTTTTCGCTCGATTCCTTCGCCATGAGTTCTGGCCAAGCGGCTTTCAAATAAACATACATAGACCAAAGAGTAAGTAAGGCAGCAGCAATCAAAACCCCTTCACCCAAATGCGCAATTGGGCTATCAGGACGAGAGCCAAGCAGAATAAAGATGGCCAACATCTGCATGGCCGTTTTTAGTTTGCCAATATAAGACACTGCCACACTGGCACGCTTACCCATTTCCGCCATCCATTCACGCAATGCGGAAATGACAATTTCTCGCCCCACAATGACGGCACTGGCAAGGGTCATCAATGGATTGGCGTAACTGGCCACCAACAACACCAAGGCAATAGACACCATAAGTTTGTCGGCCACTGGATCAAAGAAAGCACCGAATGCTGATGTCTGATTGAGCTTACGTGCCAAATAGCCGTCTAACCAGTCAGTAATGGCCGCCAAAGCAAAGATAATGGCACAGGTATAATAACGCCCTTCCCAAGGCAAATAATAAATAATCGCCAGTACTGGAATCATCAAAATACGGATAGACGTCAGTATGTTTGGTATGTTCATTCTCAATCCAATTTATATGAGGACACAGATGCCCAGTAAAACAAAGGGTTATTAACTTTTATGTAGATGCAGATAAATTTCTTCCGCTTTTTTAGCACTAATGCCTTTTACTTTCGCTATGTCTTCCTGACTGGCAGATAACAACTCTTGATACCCTCCAAAAGCTGTCAGTAATTCTTTGCGTCGATTTGGTCCGATACCAGGAATGTCTTCGAGTACTGAATGACGTCGTTTTTTATCACGACGTCGGCGGTGACTCTTCACCGCAAAACGGTGTGCTTCATCACGAATATGTTGAATCAAATGCAATGCTGCTGAATCTGGTGGCAACACCACTTCCTCTTCTTTTGAGCCTATGTATAAGGTTTCTAAACCGGGCTTACGCGTATCTCCCTTGGCTACCCCCAAGAGGAAAATATCCACCAGCCCAAGTTCGGCCAACACGGCTTCCGCTTGACTCAATTGCCCTTTACCACCGTCAATCAAGAGCACATCTGGCGCGGGGTTTTCACCACTTTTCACCCGTTTATAACGACGCGTTAGGGCTTGTTTCATGGCGGCATAATCATCACCCGCTTCCACCCCTTCAATATTGAATGAGCGGTAGCGTTTCTTATCTGGTCCTTCTGGCCCAAACACCACACAAGAAGCCACCGTTGCTTCACCACTGGAATGACTAATATCGAAACATTCCATATGAGCAGGCGGTTCTGCAAAGCCTAACAATTTTTGCAAAGCAGTTATACGGCTAAAGTGGTTTCTTTTGTCGGTTAATCGCGCTTGTAAGCCTTGCTCGGCATTTAATTTCGCCAAATCTAACCAGCGCGCCCTTTGGCCACGTACATTGGCAGTAATTTCTATTTTTTTGCCTGTGGTCTCCAAAATGCCTTCCACCAAGGCATCAAGGTCCTCTACTTCATGACTTAGAATCAAGGCTTTGGGCAATTCCTGTGCACCACCTAAGTAAAACTGCGCAATAAAGGATGACAACAACTCCCCTGCCGATATTTCCAATGGCATTTTGGGATAATGACTCTTACTGCCCACCACTTTACCGTTACGCACCATCATCACATGCACACACAAACCACCAGGCTGAATGATGGAGGCTAAAATATCGGCTTCGCCGGATTGCCCATGAACATGCTGCTGCTCTTGAATATGCTTGAGTTGAATCATTTGGTCACGCAGCTCAGCCGCCCGCTCAAATTCCATTTCTTCAGCCGCTTGATGCATCTGAGTCGAAATCTCAGCCGTCAGTTCTTTATTGCGGCCTTGCAGAAACATTTTAGCGTGACGCACATCCGCATCGTATTCTTCGTCGCTAATTAAGCCGACACAGGGACCAGAACAACGCTTAATTTGGTATTGCAAACAAGGACGTGAACGATTGGCATAGGTGCTGTCTTCGCATTGTCGCACCTTAAATACCTTCTGCATGGTATTTAGGCTTTCTCTTACCGCTGTGCCACTTGGGAATGGACCAAATAATGTCCCCTGCTTAGATTTATCACCACGACGAAACAATAATGCAGGATGCCGATGACTCGAAAGCAAAATATAGGGGTAAGATTTATCATCCCTAAGTAAGATGTTATAAGGTGGTCTATGCTGCTTAATCAGGGTTTGCTCAAGCAACAGGGCTTCGGTTTCACTCTTGGTAACGGCAATTTCAATATGGTGAATACGACTCACCAAGGCCATGGTTTTAGTGGTTAAGCCGGTGGCACGAAAATAACTGGCAACACGGTTTTTAAGGTTTTTGGCTTTACCGACATACAAGAGCTCACCTTGACCATCATACATGCGATACACGCCTGGGCGCGTTGTCAAATGAGAGACAAAGTGTTTTGCATCAAATTCTGAATGGCTCAAACCAACCTCGTTGACCTAACCCATTCCAAGCACACTGTATCGCACGGCCAGATGAATCAATTCCACATCACTGTCGATGTTTAACTTGGTAAAGATGCGAGTCTTATAAGTACTGACCGTTTTGGGGCTGACATTCAAATGCTCGGCAATCTCACTGGACTTTTTACAATCCACTATCATTTGTGCCACTTGCAGTTCACGATCGGATAATTCGCCCAGGGGAGAACCTTGCTCATCAATGGAAAACTTAGACAAGGCCATACGCTGCGCTATGTCTTTGGAAATATAATGCTCACCCTTAGCCACCATGCTAATAGCATCCAGTAACTCTGAGGAATTTGTCCCCTTAGTAACATAGCCTGACGCCCCCGCTTCAAGCAATTTAACGGGATAAAGGTTGTCATCCAAAGCGGTTAAAGCAATAACCTTGGTTTTCGGAAGAATTCGTTTAATTTCTTTGGTAGCGCCCAAGCCTCCAATGCCTGGCATATGCACATCCATTAAGACAATATCAGGTGTTGTCGCTCGCGACGTCGCAATGGCTTCTTCACCACTGTGCACCACACCCACTACTTCTACATTTTTAACGTCCTGTAAAACGAGGCTAATTCCTTGGCTGACCACATCATGGTCATCCACAATTAACACTTTCAACATAGCTACCCCAGATATTTTTCAATACAGGTTTCGTTAATCCAATAGGCTTATAACAACGCGCATCGAGAAAATTGTCAATAAACACAAAGCCATAATTTTTGTTTCGTTACCAAGTCTTTAATGAACTCGGTAAAATTAGTTAGGCAAACTGCCCTGATAACCAAGAGATTCCAACTTCATCTGGCTTTGCTCGCGGTAGCGCTTGCGAATACCAGAACCCAATGTTTTTTGCGTGTAATATAAAAGTGGCGCAATATCGTCTTCCGCCATATTTAATGCTTGTGCAATCTGTTCGACCAGCTTTGCCACATCGAAAGTATGCTTATCCTCAATCATTACCACTTGTGGTACACGCAAACGTTCACCAGCAATCACTCGGTCAATCATTTTCAAATAGGCCTGTTCAAACAAAGGCCAAGTAACCCGTTCTTCTTCTGATTTCAGCTTATACCATCCGGTATCGGCTGCGGCAAAATACACAGCGGGATGACTCCAAGCAAAAGTCAAAGGATCCACTCGACAAGCGCAAGCTTGCAAATAAGCAGAACGCGGATCAATCAAGCCATAGGCTTTGTAGGCGGTATTAATCAGCTTCAGAAACTCAGAAATGGTTGGCGGCCAAGCATAGGTTTCCTTAGTGCGTTCCACCGCATAAGCCAATAAGGGCTCTTGAAAGCCTTTTAGCGCTATGGCCCATTCTCGCTTGGCGAGTTTAACCTCATCCGGCGTACTGTAAGCCGAAGCAAATTTGTGCGTATAAATGGCTTTAAAACGCGCAAACAGCATATTTACTAAGACACGAGTCTGTTGCTCCGCTTCCGATGGACCAGAATCTCGCGTTGCTCCCTGCTCGCTGGTGTAATCACCAGTCTGTGTCGTGGATGTTGCTGAGGGCGTCGCTAACCTGTTCTCGAGAGGTTTTAGTAAATGTTGAACTGTCTGAGGTTCCTTCATATGAAGACCGATCCGATTGTTTATATTGCCACTGACGTTTTACGTATTTGAAAAATTCACTGTTCCAAGTTCTGACATTTTTGCGCTGTTCCTTAATGCGCAATAAAAATTCTGTCTGCAATTCAACCGCGAATTCTCTTGCAATACCCGCTTGTTGAATTTGTTCAAAAGTCGCTTCTTCTGGTTGCCATTGGTCTGGCTGACGCGCTCTTTCCTTCTGTTCAAGATACAAATCAAAATCCGTGACACCGCGACGATCTTTATTGGGGATTGGCTTGGTATCATATTGCCTTATTGGCGTTTGTGTTGAGTAGGTTTTGGCTTGCGGTGTGAACTCAGCGTTCTTTTGCCTTGAGGCTTTATGCAGGCGATCCATTTTTTCCATCAAAGCATCGTCTTTAGCACGAGCGGCTTCATGGACAGAATCCGCCTGAGTGTCATGACTCATATAGCTGGCTTGCGGAGAGTTAGGTGAAACTGAATGATGAGAAGTGGCATCATGATTAGTAGCGTAAGCGGTGACTTTATTCCCGGTCAATTGCACTTCAATTATGTCGTTTTGACGCTGAAAATTCAGTAATTGTCCTAATTGCAAACTGCCCAACACACGCATCAAGATGGGCACAGTCCAAAAAGACAACTGGCCGCTCAGCACTCGCACATCCAATCTTAATACTTGTGTATTTTGCGCATAACATTGCTGCTGCAAATAAGTCAGCAACACAGTTTCCTCTAAACCGATTTGCGCAGCCATGGAAAAGGAGATGGGTAAGGAATAATCGTGTTCCAACATATCACTCACTTAAACAATATGGTTACCTAGTTTATCAAAAGCCTAATACATAAGCACGACCAGTACACAAGTATTCACAATATAAAAGTATTTAAGGAAGGTGCGAATTTATTTTATGATAATATGCTCCGGGTTCAGCTTTAAAGCGTAAAAGACATATTCATACTTGAACTTTGGAACTTTACCCCGCATATTAAGTCCATAGTTAAACATCAACTTGATAGGAGTTACTCCAATGCGTTACACAGATGCCCTTTCGACAACCTCGTCCCAAGCGGCCAACAAAACGCTCCGCAACACATACGGATTGTTGTCGCTAACCCTATTGTTCAGCGCCTTCACTGCTGGCCTGAGCATGGCATTTAATCTACCTCACCTAGGTTTGATTCCCACCTTGGTGGGCTTTTATGGCTTATTGTTCTTAACTTACAAATGTCAGAACAGTGCCGCTGGTCTATTGTGCGTATTTGCTTTAACTGGCTTTATGGGCCTTACTTTAGGACCAATTTTAAGCGCATACTTAAGCCTTCAGAACGGCGCTAGCTTGATCATGAGCGCACTGGGCATGACAGGACTTTCTTTCCTTGGTTTGTCTGCTTATGCACTGGTTTCAAAGAAGGACTTCAGCTTCCTTAATGGCTTTATCACAGTCGGCTTCTTTGTTCTATTGTTTGCTGTGATTGCAGGTTTCTTTGTGCAAATGCCAGCATTGCAAATCTTCATTTCTGCGGGTTTTGCCTTGTTCTCAGGCGCGGTTATCCTGCTGCAAACCAGTCAAATCGTGCGTGGTGGTGAAACCAACTACATCATTGCTACGGTGAACCTGTATGTCTCTTTGTACAACATGTTCCTAAGCATCTTGTCTTTGCTAGGCATGTCGAGCGACGATTAAGACTCGCATTGAAATAAGCCGTTTTTCGAAAGGCCGCTGACTGCGGCCTTTTTTATGTGTAAAATTCACGCCATTAAGGACTCTAGGTTTATTCTTCATGCAGCACACTCTTTTCATCACGGGTTCCCCCTATCAAACCAAAGCTTGTCATTCTGCTTTGCGCTTTGCGAGGGCCGCTCTAGAGCAGAGAGCGGACAGTATTAACGGTGTTTTCTTTTATCAAGACGCTGTGCTGATCGGCAATACTTTAGCTCAACCACCGCGAGATGAAATCAACTTACATCAAGAGTGGCTTGAACTTGCTCAGCAATTTCAACTTCCTCTCTATATTTGTATTGCTGCGGCTGTGCGACGTGGCGTGATTAATGAAAGCGAAGCCAATCGTTACCAACTGGAGCAGTTTTCCTTGGCTGATGGCTTTCAATTAGAAGGCTTGGGAAGCTTAGTAGAGCTAATGAATACTTCTGAAAAAGTCATTCAATTTAGGTAACGGCATGACAAAAACACTCATACATCTATCCTCCAGTCCTTACGCTAACTTAGCCTGTAAAGAAGGGTTGGATTTGGCTCTCGTGTTAGCCACCTTTGAACAAGAAGTGGCTATTTGTGTATCAGGTGCTGCCTTATCATTACTCCACTCTCAGCAAAAGCCAACAAAGCAAGATGGTAAAAACCTGCATAAGTTACTCGATGGTCTAGAGTTTTATGACATTGATAAAGTCTATGCACTGGCCAGTCAAAACGCTGCTGATGAGCAAGGGTTTTGGCCACAAAGCATTTTATTAAATGACCAAGAGTGGCAAGACTTATTCACCCAATACCAACAAATTTATCGGTTCTAATCATGACATTACATCAGATAAATCAATTAGCTTATCCAGGTGATACTGAATCACTTTGGCAACAAAGTCTTGGTCATGGTGATGCCATCATTTTCATTGAAGAAGCCTGTTTACGCTTACAGCAAATGGATACGAACTGGTTGCAAAAATTAACGGCACAATCTATCCATTTGTATTATTTGCACAAAGATGCGTTGGCTTATGGCATTCAGCCCAAATGGGGTAAGGCCCTATCAGATACAGAGTGGGTTGAATTGACTTTCTCTGCCAATAAACACGTCAGCTGGTAACAAGAATGTTAGACACTAACTTACTTGATGAAGAAGGTTATCTACTTAATCTGGACGATTGGAGTCCAGAGTTAGCGCATCATTTGGCCAAACAAGAAGACATTGAATTAACCTCTGCGCATTGGGAAATCATCACCCTGCTACGAGATTTTTATCAAGAGTTTGAAGTCTCGCCCGCCATGCGACCATTGGTCAAAGCCGTTAGCAAAAAGCTTGGAGAGGAAAAAGGCCGCAGTATTTATCTGATGACCTTATTTCCTGGCAGCCCACCTAAGCTGGCCGCCAAAATCGCAGGTCTTCCCAAACCCGCTAATTGTTTATAAGTCTTCGCCCTCAGTACTTGCCGTACCAAGCCAACTTATCTTGCAAGTTCACCACTTCACCTATGATAAGCAAAGCGGGCGACTTCACCTCATTATCCGTCGCCACTTGATACACTTGACTAATGGTGGAAGTGAACACACGCTGCACCTTTGAGGTGCCTTTCTCCACCACAGCCACAGGCATACTTGGCGACATACCAAACTTCAACAAGGATTGGCTAATGTCTTTGAGGCCGGTTAATCCCATATAAATCACCAAGGTTTGAGCAGGATGAACCAACTCTTCCCACGGCAAATCTGTGCTACCATCCTTCAGATGTCCAGTTAAGAAACGCACCGATTGGGCATAATCTCGGTGTGTTAAGGGAATACCGGCATAGGCCGCACAACCCGCTGCGGCTGTGACTCCTGGCACCACTTCAAAGGGCACACCTTCTTCAATCAATTCTTCTAGCTCTTCACCGCCACGTCCGAAAATGAAAGGGTCACCGCCTTTTAAACGCACCACTTGATGACCTTCTTTGGCTTTTGCGGCAAGCAAGGAGTTAATATCCTCTTGCGGCAAGCTGTGTAACGACTTGGCCTTACCCACATACATTTTTTCAGCGCTTGCGGGAATTTGATTAATGATTTCTTCCCCGACTAAACGATCATACAAAACCACATCGGCCTGCTTTAACAGTCGATATGCTTTCAATGTCAAAAGCTCAGGATCGCCTGGACCTGCGCCAATTAAATACACTTTACCCGTCATACTCTTTACCCACACAAAAAAAGCCTCGCTGGGAGGCTTTCTTTGCCAATACCTTTATTACGCTTTATTCAATAGGGTTTTGCCGCCCATATAAGGCACCAAAACATCAGGAATACGAACACTGCCGTCTTCGTTTTGATAGTTTTCCAACACTGCCACCAAGGTTCGACCCACCGCCAAACCAGAACCATTCAAGGTATGGGCCAATTCTGGACGCCCTGTTTCTGGGTTACGCCAGCGCGCTTGCATTCGACGCGCTTGGAAATCCCACATATTGGAGCAAGAAGAAATTTCACGGTATTTGCCTTGTCCTGGCAACCAGACTTCGATGTCATAAGTCTTGTGTGCAGAGAAACCAAGGTCACCGCCACACAAAATAACGGTACGGTATGGCAATTCCAGTTTCTGTAAAATACTTTCTGCATGACCAACCAATTCTTCCAGCACTTCTGCAGAATGATCTGGACGACAGATGTGAACCAATTCCACTTTTTCGAATTGATGCTGACGAATCATGCCTCTTGTATCACGACCATAACTGCCCGCTTCACTGCGAAAACAAGGAGTATGAGCAACAAACTTTTTATGCAGATCCGCATCATTAAAGATCTCATCACGGGCCAAGTTAGTGACAGGTACTTCCGCCGTCGGAATCAAATAGAAATCACTGTTGCCACTGTCTTTATCAACTGGCACTTTGAACAGATCTTCTTCAAACTTTGGTAATTGACCAGTGCCTTTCAAAGAAGCCGCATTGACCAAATAGGGTACATACACTTCACTATAGCCATGCTCATCGGCGTGCGTATTCATCATGAATTGAGTGAGCGCACGGTGCAAACGTGCCAAATCAGCATGCATCACGGCAAAACGTGAGCCAGTGATTTTTACTGCGGCTTCAAAATCCAGCAAGTCTAACGCTTCACCAAGATCCACATGGTCTTTTGCGGCAAAAGCAAAATCCTTAGGCTCACCCCAACGACGAATCTCAACATTATCGTCTTCTGATTCCCCTTCTGGAACCGATTCATGGGGAATGTTTGGAATGCCTTCCAACAAAGCATCCAACTCCAATTGCACCTGGGTTAACTGCTCTTTAGCCGCATTTAAATCATCACCCAAGGTGGCGGTTTGGGCTTTTAATTGCGCCGCTTTGTCTTTATCGCCCTCCTTCATGGCTTGGCCGATTTCTTTGGATACTGAGTTGCGGGATTGTTGCAGCTGTTCCGTTTCTATTTGAATGGCTTTACGACGCTCTTCTAATGAAGAAAAAGTCGCCACATCCAACTCATAGCCTTTCTTTTTCAATAAAGCCGCAATGGCTTCTGGGTCAGCACGCAACGCTTTAATATCTAACATCTCAGCAACAATATCCTCTGTATCCAACAATATGTATTTGCCCCAAATGGGCAGATTAAAAGAAACGCGTTAGCGCCATACCAAGAGCAACGCCAAGCACGCCTAAAATGCAGCTCAATAATAAATAGCTTAATGCCGTTAGCCAAGCCTGCATATGAATTAATGACACAATTTCTAGAGAAAATGTGGAGAAGGTAGTAAATGCCCCCAAAAAACCCACCATCACCAGTGGTCGATAAGGTTCGAGACTGGGCATGCGTTCACTAATGATAACAAAAGCAATGCCCATCAAAAAACAACCCAACAGGTTTACCATCATGGTGGCAAGAGGAAAATGATGATGCCAGTAACTGTTGATCCATTTGGTCATACCGTATCGACTTAAGGCCCCTAGGGCGCCACCAA
This sequence comes from Marinomonas sp. THO17, assembly GCF_040436405.1. Classification (NCBI taxonomy): domain Bacteria; kingdom Pseudomonadati; phylum Pseudomonadota; class Gammaproteobacteria; order Oceanospirillales; family Oceanospirillaceae; genus Marinomonas; species Marinomonas sp. THO17. The sequence goes on from NZ_AP031575.1 coordinate 1,391,799, forward strand.
AAGCAATCATAAAATACATCATACTTCGTCTTCCCAGTCTGTTAGCGGATAACGCTGTTGCGAACTTTGTTTATCCAGATCAGCCAGCCATTCAAGCTTTTCAGCGATTTTCTTTTCCAAACCTCGATCACTCGGCTGATAATAACGGGATTGCGCTACCTCCTCAGGTAAGTAGCTCTCCCCCGCTGCATAAGCATTTGGCTCATTGTGCGCATAGCGATATTCATCCCCATGCCCCATGCTTTTCGCCAGTGACGTGGGAGCGTTACGCAAATGAATAGGCACTTCGTAACTGGGTTGCGCCGATACATCCGCCATGGCCTGTTTGAAAGCCGTGTACACAGCATTACTCTTTGGCGCGCAGGCCATGTAGACAGCTGCTTGAGCAATGGCTCTGTTACCCTCTCCCGGCCCAACGCGTTCAAAAATGTCCCACGCATTTAAGCCCACTTGTAAGGCTCTAGGATCGGCGTTTCCAATGTCTTCCGACGCAATGGCCAGCAAACGTCGCGCAATGTACAGCGGATCACAACCACCATCCAACATGCGCGCCATCCAGTACAAGGCACCATCGGGAGAAGAACCGCGCACGGATTTATGAAAGGCGGATATTTGATCGTAGAAAACATCTCCGTTGCGATCAAAACGACGAATACTGCCCCCCAACACATCTTCTAATTGCTGTTGACTGACCGACTCCCCCGGCTCAACCATATCCGACAAGATCTCGAGAAAATTCAGACTGCGACGAATATCCCCATCGGCGGCGTGTGCGATGACATCCAAATAATGATCACTTAAGGTCAAAGCTGAATTGGCCAAGCCGCTCTCTGCGTCTTGCAACGCTCTTATTAACACGGATTTCACCTCTTCCGCGGAAGGTGTTTTTAAGCGGTACACACGAGCACGAGACAATAGCGCGGAGTTTAATTCAAACGCTGGATTCTCAGTAGTGGCACCAATAAATAAAAAGGTGCCATCTTCGATATAAGGTAAAAAAGCATCTTGCTGAGATTTATTGAACCTGTGCACTTCGTCTACAAACAAGATGGTTTGCGTGCCATTCATCTGACGAAATTGCTTGGCCTGCTCCACGGCAGCGCGAATTTCCTTCACCCCAGACATGACCGCAGAAATTTCAATAAAATGCCCTTTCAATGCCTGACACAAGAGTTTAGCAAAGGTGGTTTTACCCACACCGGGCGGCCCCCACAAGATAAAAGAATGGCAGTGACCAGTTTCCACCATGCGTCGTAAAGGCTTTCCCGGCCCAACCAGATGAGCCTGACCAATATAATCTTCCAATCGAGTGGGCCTCATCCGCGCGGCAAGCGGCTGATAAGCACCATGACTTTCCTCTGCAAACAAGTCTTGCATTATTGCCCTTCTATGATCAGATCCACCTCATCAGGGAGATCCAAAGTGAAGTTTTCTTTTGCTACGCCAGCATGAGTTTCAACCTGATTAAATTCAATCACGGTAGTTTGCCCTAATGCATCCAAAATACTCATGGACGCTATGTGACCATCATGGAAAGACAAGGTCAGCGCCTGAAATAAGTCTTGTTCTTCACGGGGAACCAAACGAAATGTCTCAGACCCTAAGGTGGTGATATTGTAATGGGGTAAAACCTCTTCAGCCGGTTGCCCTAATAAGGCGGCAGGTGACGAACCCACTTCTTCCGATAAAGGTTTTTGTGTGGCTTGCTCTAAATCCACATCCCAAACCGTAATCGTTTTACCATCCGAAACAATACGCTGGGCAAAGGGTTTGATACTGTCCCAAACAAATTGATTTGGTTTGGCCAGCAAAAAGACACCTTCACTGATTTGCAGTGGTTTGCCTTTTTCATCATAGGTAACCTGACGAAACTCTCCTTCAATATTACGATTTTGTTCCAATAGAGACGTCACTTTAGTACGTGCCGCTTCATCTGCCCAAAGTGCACTTGTCACCATCATACTGGTTACAATCAGCAAGGCACTCAGCCATGATTTTCTCAAGATGCTTCTCCTGTTAGCCTGTTTTACACAAGGGTTACTCTGGGATCAGAATGTCACGCTGACCGTTGCTTCCCATGGGCCCAACCAATCCAGCCGCTTCCATTGCTTCGACCAAATTTGCCGCTCTGTTGTAACCTATTTTCAGACGGCGCTGAATAGAAGAAATAGAGGCTTTACGGGTTTCTATGACAATCTTTACCGCTTCATCATACAAAGCATCCTTGTCTTCCCCACCATCATCGGACATCAAATCTTCTGGATTGACCACCACATCATTAATGTACTCAGGCTCACCACGCTGTTTCCACTCCTCCACTACCGCGTGTACTTCTTCATCGGAAACAAAGGCTCCGTGTACTCGAATGGGCGTTGGCAAACCTGCAGGAAGGTAAAGCATGTCCCCCATACCCAACAACTGATCTGCGCCCCCTTGATCCAAGATGGTTCGCGAGTCAATTTTCGACGACACTTGGAACGCCATACGGGTCGGGATATTGGCTTTAATCAAACCAGTGATGACATCAACCGAAGGTCGCTGAGTTGCTAGAATCAGGTGTATACCTGCGGCACGGGCCTTTTGCGCAATACGCGCAATCAATTCTTCCACTTTTTTACCCACTATCATCATCATGTCGGCAAACTCATCAACAATGATGACAATATAAGGTAAGGGTTCTAGATACGGCACAGTGCGTGCTACGCCCTCTTCAGAAAACATGGCCATTTCAGGTTGCCATAAAGGGTCTTCAATGGGTGTTCCGGCCGCAATGGCGTCACGCACCTTTTTGTTGTAACCCGCGATATTACGCACCCCCAGTTTAGACATCAGCTTATAGCGGCGCTCCATTTCATCGACCGACCAACGCAACCCATTGGCAGCGTCTTTCATATCGGTAATGACTGGCGTCAATAAATGCGGAATGCCCTCGTAGATGGATAATTCCAACATCTTGGGGTCAACCATGATCATTCGAACATCATCTGGGGTGGACTTCAGCAACATGCTGAGAATCATAGCGTTCACCCCTACGGACTTACCCGAGCCTGTGGTACCAGCCACCAAAACATGGGGCATTTTTGCCAAATCCACCACAACAGGCTCGCCCGAAATATCATGACCAAGTGATAAGGTCAGACAAGAAGACGCCTTATCGTACATATCACAGTTAATCACTTCAGAGAAATACACTGTGTCACGCACTTGGTTGGGAATTTCAATGCCTATGGTGGATTTACCAGCAATCACCTCCACCACGCGCACACTCATGACGCTCAAAGAGCGCGCCAAATCTTTCGCCAAATTGGTAATACGAGAAACTTTTACCCCGGCAGCCGGTTGAATTTCAAAACGCGTGATCACTGGGCCGGGGTTCACTTCCACCACCTCGGCTTTGACACCGAACTCTTGCAATCTTTGCTCCAATAAAGAGGACAAGGACAGCAATTCCTCTTCTGTATAGCCCCCCTGTTTGGGTTTAGGCTGGGTCAACACAGAACGGTCGGGCAAGGTGTAGGCTTTTTCCTGTGGTTTCACTGGCTCATCCGGAGACACTGGCCCAGCTAGGTTATCCAGCTGCTTGGCTTCGGATAAGGTTCTCACCGCTGGCTTATGGCCAACTTGACCTGTTACCAATTGATCAGAAGAAGGTTGATCTATAAGCGGTTGATCTATAAGCGCTTGATCTTTAGCCGGTTGAGCATCACCAAACAAGAGTTCGTCTGCCTTGGCCCTTGATAAGCCTTCACTTTCAGGGTCTAAAAGCGGCGGCGCTTGCTCATTATCTTGAGTAGTCCGCTTAGGCCATTCGTCTTCTATGTAAAGTGTGTCACCAAAGTCGATCTCGGCATCCTCTAAGGTTAAATCGTCAAGACCGCCGAATTCTGGTTCCGTTTGAAGCTTGGTTGCTGCGTCTGTGGAGTTTGCAGACCCTGCTGTGCTTGACTTGGTGAACAAACCCGACAAGGCGAACCGATTTTTTGTCACAGAGCTTCCTGCCGACTCTTCTTCCGTATCAGACTGAGCTGCGGATTGTTTATTGCGCCTTTTACGGAAAATAGCAGGCTCTTCCGCTTCTTCAGCAGCCTCTTCTAAGGCTGCATCATCATTAATATGCTCACGATGAGCTCTTTTTTCTGCTTTTTTTTCCGCTTTTTGAGTTCTGCTGTCGCGCCATTTGTTATTAAGCCAAGCAATGCTTTTGAACACCGCCTCGCCCAGCTTATCCATGAGGCTCAACCAATGTAATTGAGACAAGAGGGTAAAAGCCAGAATCACCAGAGCCAAGCTGACCAAAGTCGCACCATCGTAACCAATAACGCCATATAAGGCAGTGCCAAGACTTTGCCCTAAAATACCACCAGCGCCGTATTGCAGATCCTCATTACCCACCGTGTGTAAAAAACACAGGGCCGAGCCAAAGCACAAATACAAGATACTACCAATAAGACTCAACAAGGCATTATTAACGGGCAACAAAGCATGAGGATTACGCCATACAATAATGGCAAGCCAGAAAAATAAAGGGGGTAAGGAGTAAAATAAAGCACCGAAAAAGGCGGACATCAAATCGGCTAAGGTGGCGCCAATTGGCCCCATGGAATTTTGAATGGCAGCACCTGTGCCTGAATAAAACCACCCTGCGTCATCAGGATGATACGAATAGGTTGCTAACGCAAAAAAGAATAAAAATACCAAAGCAACTATAAAAGTCGCTTGCTTAGCAAACATATCCCAAATTGGTGATCGAGTCGATTCACTCATCTCTTCTGACAAAACTTGCCTTCCTATATTATGCTAACCCAAACTTAAGCCTGCTAAATCAAGGGCAGACTAAAAACCCGTTAAGCTTACCATAAAAAAAGCCAGCCCAAAGGGCTGGCTTTCGTATTTCCTAAGAAAGACTTTCTTTTACAAAAAGGAACCTTAGAAGAAAGTTTTCACACCAACGATTGTACGCTCTGAACCTGCGTCAATAGTAGCTTCTGATGTGTCACCCGCATAGTTCTTAACATAGTAAGTCAAGTCACCTGAAACGAACTCACCAACGAAATATGTAGCGGAAGGCTCACCATCAGTCTCTAAATCTTGAGAGTATTCAAGAGTTAAAGTCAACGCATCAGTCGCTGCAAATGCAATGGAAGCGGTCATTTGTTCTACATCAGTATCACCTGTAGCGCCTTTAGCACCTGAACCATAGTTCAAAGACAATGTAGCAGGACCTGCTTGTGTTTGAAGACCTACGTTCACTGCATTTGCGTCACCAACAGAACCACCGGAGACACCAGCTTTAAAACCACCTAAGTCAGCTACATAAGAAAGAGCAAAACCAATATCAGAATCTTCAGTATCAGTAGCAGAAGTTGCTTCAACTGCAAAAGTCAGCTCTGGAGTGGCTTTATAACGAATACCAGTATTATCAGTATCGTTATCAGTAGAAGTCACAAGATCAACACCACTATAAATTTCATCCATACCCATGAATGAACCAGTTGACACTGAACCATCAAAACGACCGAAAGAAACTGCGCCTTGTTTTACGTACAACTTCTCAAGACCAGTTGTTACACCCTCATCATCGCCAGTTGTTTTAAACTCTAGCTCAGCGTAAACGATACCAGTATCAACGTGAAGCTCTAGCTCTCCAAGATCAGTACCATCAAGCTCATCAACGCCGTCATCAATAGTAACAAACTCAACACCAGCTTCACCAGTGATGATAGCATCAGCAGCTAGAGTTGAAGTAGACACAGCAGCTGCAACAGCAGATACCGCAAACACAGAAGCAAGTTTAATCGCTTTCATTCAAGATTCCCCTTTATATTATATTGTGTGGCCTTGTAGACCTTTTGATAGATTTTCGTCTTACCAAGAAACGTTGTTAAATCAACGACTCATGTATCTTAAAACCAATCAGTTTCACTTTTGTGACAATTGCCATAAAAGCAAAAAATCGAGTAGTTCCAAAACTGCATCCAACAATTTTTCGAATTACCGTTTAGGACTGCATCGATTAAAACCAAGTTTTCCTTTATTGGTCAAGCACTCCTTGCACTTTTTTTCTATTTTTTTTCAATTTGCACCCTTTTTTGGACAAAAAACAGTCAATTTTGACTGGCGCAGCCATTTTTCCTTTTTACTTTGTGCACATTAGCACGAAATATTTGTCAGAATGTGTCAGCAAGTCGCAGCTTGAATATCTTTTTTTCCACAATTGAAATATCGCATTTTTTTAGAAAAACTTTACTGTTTTCTTTTGATTTTTTTGATTTTTATCAAGCTTGGCGTTTACATTCACAATGGTTATAATTTTTCACAGTGGTTTTACTTTTTCGCAATAGTCATACTTGGCTGCCATACAGACAAGATGATCGAAAAAATGATAAAAGCACCCCAACGCATGATCAAATGCTAAGGAATTAATCTAATAGTCATGCCCAATAGTTCAGAGTCTAACAGTTTAGAGCCCAATAACTCAGATCCCAATCATTTAGAGTCAAATGGCTCAGACCATCAGGATGTAAATGAGGCTTGTGAACTCGTCATTCTCTCTGAGTCACCTTACGATACGCCACAACCTCATAAAGCCTTGCAAGACCCTGAAGGCCTATCTGCTTTAGGTGGGGATTTATCATGCGAGCGATTGATTCACCTGTATCGCCACGGTTTTTTTCCTTGGTACAGCGATCCAGACCCTATACTCTGGTGGCACCCCGAACAAAGGTGTGTACTCAAGCCTGAACATTTTCATACTTCGAAGTCCCTTAGCAAAGCCATCAAAAAAGGCCAATACCAATTTTCCATTAATCACGCCTTTGATGCCGTTATTGGACATTGCTCTGCTTTACGAGCTGATAAGGAAGGTACTTGGATTTCCAAAGATATCAAACGAGCTTATCAATCATTGCATAAATTGGGGTTTGCTCACTCTGTTGAAGTGTGGCAGGACGAACAGCTCATTGGTGGTTTTTATGGTGTCGCCATGGGACAGGTTTTCTTTGGTGAGTCTATGTTTTCGTTACAGGCCAATGCTTCGAAAATAGCGTTAAAAACCTTCTGCGACCAGGCAAACCACTTCAATATCCAACTCATCGACTGCCAAGTAAAGTCCGAACACCTGTTATCACTCGGAGCCAAGCTCATTCCCCGTAACGATTTTATTACCCAACTTAAGCGCAATATCGCCTCACCTGATAAGAACCAAGCCTTAAATAACTTGGCTAAGATGCAAAAAAAGCAGCAAATTTTCGGGTAAATCCCGTAAAATTCACATGGGAATTTGCCTTGCGCTGGGTTTTTAGGCAGAATATGCCTCGATAATTTTTTCGGTGTGAATAAAACGTTAGGCTTGATTGAAGCGAATTTAAAGTAATCCATACTCACTGAATTCTTCTCACAGGCTTTTTAGATCAGCGCCGCTAAACTGAATAGCAAAGTCATTAAACCAAATTAAGTTAACACCATAGGACACATATTGTGGCAAAAGAAGAAGGCTTAGAAATGGAAGGCACTATCATTGATACGTTGCCGAATACCATGTTTCGCGTCGAATTAGAAAACGGACACGTTGTTGTCGCACATATTTCAGGAAAAATGCGCAAAAACTACATCCGCATCCTGACTGGCGACAAAGTAAAAGTAGAATTAACCCCTTACGATCTGTCCAAGGGTCGCATTGTTTACCGCGCTCGCTAATAATAATCAAGGCTTCTTCTATCAATTTACTTTGTGAAGCTTTGGTTGTTCATCCATAAAAAAACCACGCTGTTGCGTGGTTTTTTGTTTATAAAGTAAATCGAGTGAATGAGCTATTTTAGTGAATAACAGCTTCTTTCACTACGTCAAACTTAAGCTTGTCTTTCTTCTCATCCAAGGTCACTTTGACATTGCCGCCTTCGTTTAAGTCACCAAACAATATCTTATCGGCCAAGGGTTTCTTCAAGTGTTCTTGGATGACGCGCGCCATAGGTCGAGCCCCCATCTGACGATCGTAGCCTTTGTGGGCCAACCAGCCCCGCGCGTTATCTGATACATCCAGCAAGACGCCTTTAGGATCCAGCTGAGCCTGTAACTCCACTAGGAACTTATCCACCACATTGAAGATGATGCGTTCATCCAATTGCTGGAATTGAATCACTGCATCCAAGCGGTTTCTAAATTCCGGTGTGAAAGTACGATTAATCACTTCCATACCATCCGTTGAGTTATCTTGGTTAGAGAAGCCAATGGATCGACGAGCCAACTCTTCCGCACCGGCATTGGACGTCATGATCAAAATCACATTGCGGAAGTCTGCTTTACGACCATTGTTGTCCGTCAAGGTACCATGATCCATGACTTGCAACAGCAGATTAAAGACTTCAGGATGGGCTTTTTCAATCTCATCCAACAAAACCACGCTGTGAGGATTCTTAGTCACGGCTTCCGTTAATAACCCACCCTGATCAAAACCGACGTACCCAGGTGGTGCACCAATCAAGCGCGATACCGCATGGCGTTCCATGTATTCGGACATATCGAAACGAATCAACTCCAAACCAAGCTGTTTGGCCAATTGTTTGGTCACTTCCGTTTTACCAACCCCTGTAGGGCCCGCCATCAGGAAGGAACCAATCGGCTTCTGCTCAGCTTTTAGACCAGCACGTGACAACTTAATGGCCGCCGACAAAGAATCAATCGCATCGTCTTGTCCAAACACCACCATTTTCAGGTTACGCTCTAAGTTTGCCAATACTTGTCTGTCATCTGAATTCACCGCTTTAACAGGGACACGGGCGATTTTAGAGACAATGTCTTCTATTTCTGCCACCGTAATCACAGACTTACGCTGTTCTTCTGGCTGCAGTCTTTGATACGCGCCCGCTTCGTCGACAACATCAATGGCTTTATCCGGCATGTGACGATCTGTCACATAACGCTGCGCTAATTCTGCTGCTGCCAATAGGGCTGGCTCTTCATATTTGATTTGATGATGTTCTTCAAAAGCACCAATGATGCCTTTGAGAATTTGATAGGTATCATCAACACTGGGTTCGTTCACATCAATTTTCTGGAAACGACGAGCTAAGGCATGGTCTTTTTCAAACACCCCGCGAAACTCTTGGAAGGTGGTTGAACCGATACAACGTAACCCACCCGAGCTCAACACAGGTTTCAACAAGTTAGATGCGTCCATCACGCCACCAGAAGCCGCCCCTGCCCCTATGATGGTATGAATTTCATCAATGAACAGAATTGCATTAGGCAGCTTCTTCAACTCACTTAGTAACTGTTTCAAGCGTTTTTCGAAGTCACCACGGTATTTGGTACCGGCCAACAGTGCACCAAGATCCAAGGAATAAACCACGCCATCGGCAATAACATCTGGCACCTGCCCATCGACAATGCGTTTGGCCAAGCCTTCTGCAATGGCGGTTTTGCCCACACCCGACTCACCAACCAATAAGGGGTTGTTTTTACGGCGACGGGACAAGGTCTGGATAACACGCTCTACTTCGTATTCACGACCAATCAGCTTGTCTATCTTACCGTTGCGAGCTTCTTCATTGAGGTTGAGCGCAAACTTCTGTAGAGGAGCGGTATTGGTTTCTTCCGTATCCTCATCTTGCTCAACTTCATCCGAAGAATCGCCCATTTTGGAAATGCCATGGGCAACATAATTCACCACGTCAATGCGCGCAACGCCATGACGTTTTAACAAGTAAACCGTTTGACTCTCTTGCTCGCTGAAAATAGCAACAAGAACATTAGCACCCGTCACTTCACGCTTGCCCGAGGATTGCACATGAAAAACGGCACGTTGCAGAACGCGCTGGAAGCCTAATGTTGGCTGCACTTCACGTTCTTCATCATCTTCAGGAATTAATGGTGTCGTACTGTCGACGAATTCAATTAATTCCTTGCTTAAGGTTTCTAAGTTTACGCCGCAAGCTTTTAGTACACTTGAGGCTGCGCCATTTTCAATCAAAGCCAACAAAAGGTGCTCAACCGTCATGAATTCATGACGTTTGTCTCGTGCTGCTTTAAAAGCCGTATTCAGGGTTTGCTCTAGTTCTTTATCTAACATTGCTATTCCCTCTCTCTGAATCAATCAACCTTTTGTAGGTCACACATTAAGGGGTGCTCGTTTTGCTGTACGAACTGTTGAACCATTGCCACTTTCGTTTCGGCAATATCAAAGGGGTAAATGCCGCAGACACCCTTCCCTTTGGTATGCACTTCTAACATTACCTGTTTGGCCTTCTCTCCGTCCATTGAAAAAAAACGTTGTAATACAAATACGACAAAATCCATTGGCGTATAGTCGTCATTAAACAATACCACCTGATACATGGAAGGTGGCTTCAACTCGGTTTCTTCTGGTGCGATGGCAACACCAGAGTGACCTGGCTGATCTTCTTCTGATGTTAGCTTAATTTGCTGGTTTACAATCATCATATGCCTCTGAGGCTACAATTTTTCACGTAATTTGCCAAATCTGACGCATTACAACTTATTTACGCTACACATTTGCTATTGGATTTTACAAATCCCGAAACGACTTCTACGCTCATTATTAGGGTATCTAAAAATGCATTCAATGCTTTGTGTAAAAGATTCTACCACGTCAAGCACAAAACAGTTTGCAGCTATTTAGAAATCTGCCCCAACAAACGCGACACCTTTGGCGCTCACCAACCAAGGTTGGTTTTAGCAAAATTAATATCGAGTAATTATTTTGAGTGGATAAGGAGTGACTCATGCATCACGGATCCGTAAAGTGGTTCAACAATGCAAAAGGCTATGGCTTTATTATTTCAGAGGATTTTGATGAAGATTTGTTCATTCATTACTCTGCCATTAACGTCGAGGGGTATAAGACGCTTAAAGCCGGACAAGCAGTAACTTTTGATGTGGAACCAGGTGAACGTGGCCTTCATGCCATAGACATCAACCCTGTTGTAACAGAGACCATCAAAAATGAGACAGTAAAAAAGGAAACCGTTAGTACCAGCAAAGAATCGCTTCCTGCCTAAGCGACGCCCTCTTGTCAGTATCGATATTTGGGGTGTTTTTTGGTATCTTGCTTCTACAAAGAAGTAAGCGACCTTAATTCGCCCTTCCCTTTTCGTCGATAACTGACTTTACTGCGTTATGCCAAGCAACCTCATTGTTTTCAACAAACCTTTTCATGTACTTAGCCAATTCACCTCAGATGGTGAAAAAGCCACTCTAGCAGATTACATTCAAGCCGCTCATTTTTATCCAGCTGGCCGTTTAGACTATGATTCTGAAGGTTTGTTGTTACTGACCAATCAAGGTGCACTTCAACATCTCATCGCTTCTCCTAAATTCAAAATGCCCAAAACCTACTGGGTACAAGTGGAAGGTGAGATTACTGAGCAAGCACTGCAAGCATTACGTCAAGGGATTAAACTCAAAGATGGCCTTACCTTACCAGCACAGGCCAACCAGATGGCAGAACCTGAATTATGGTCAAGAACGCCACCCGTACGTGAACGCAAAACGATTCCGACTAGCTGGCTGAGCCTAACCATTCGCGAAGGTAAAAACCGTCAAGTCCGCCGTATGACGGCCGCGGTAGGTTTTCCAACACTCAGGCTTATTCGCTACGCCATAGGACCTTATACTTTAGATCAGGTACCTCATGGACAGTGGCAATATGCAGAGACGACCGAAGCACTTCAACAAGAGGTAATACAGTTTGAACAACGAAGAAACAAGCCGACTTCCTCACCTCACCGTCGCCGCACTGGTCAAACAGGGCGATCGCTACCTCATGGTAACAGAACGTCAGGACGAGAAAATCGTCCTCAATCAGCCAGCCGGTCACGTGGAAAACAATGAAGACCTGCTCACCGCAGTTATCCGTGAAACACAGGAAGAGTCTGGTTGGTTAGTGGAACCAATAGGTTTGCTCGGTTTATACGCTTTCACCCCATACCCTGGCGCCGACACGTACCATAGACTCTGTATTTTATGCCAGCCAATCAAACAGGTCTCTGAGCAATTAGACGATGACATATTGTCCAGCCAGTGGCTTACTTATGAAGAGATTCAAGCACAGCCACATCGTAGCCCATTGATCAATGCCTGTATTGAAGATGCCAATAACAAGTCGCCGATTCCATTGCATTTTTTATCAAAGCAATTCCTCACTCCCGATGCGCCTTGAAAATGAGTAAGTTTAAAGCTATCCATTGCCAAGAACCTAGGAAGAAGATGTCAAAATCCCATAAAGAGGTCACATTCAAGCAGAGTAAAATGTTACAATTTTGACCATTTCTAGCCTTTCTAGGCAAAAGCTTATTTTAAGTGAGACTGTATAAAGAATGAACGACAGCGCCCTTGCGACGAACGCAAACAGCACGAAAAAAGTCATCGTTGGTATGTCCGGCGGTGTAGATTCTTCCGTTTCCGCCCTTATTTTGATGCAACAAGGTTACCAAGTGGAAGGTTTGTTCATGAAAAACTGGGACGAAGACGACGGCACGGAATATTGCACCGCTAAAGAAGATCTGGCCGATGCTCAAGCCGTAAGCGACAAACTCGGTATTAAGTTGCACACTGCGAATTTTGCAGCGGAATACTGGGACAACGTCTTTGAGCATTTTCTTGCCGAATACAAAGCCGGTCGAACCCCCAATCCAGACATACTCTGCAACAAAGAAATAAAATTCAAAGCCTTCTTGGAATACGCCTTAGCATTAGGTGCCGATTACATTGCCACTGGCCATTATGTTCGTCGTGGTGAGCAAGATGGCCAACCTTTGTTGCTCAAAGGCTTGGATAACAACAAGGATCAAAGTTACTTCTTATACGCGGTCGGTAAAGACGAAATCGCTAAAACCCTATTCCCTGTGGGCGAGCTGGAAAAGCCAGCAGTTCGCCGTCTCGCGGAAGAACATGATTTGGTCACTCACAATAAAAAAGACAGCACAGGCATTTGCTTCATTGGCGAACGCCGCTTTAAAGATTTTCTTGAACAATATCTTCCTGCGCAACCTGGCGACATTGAGACCCTTGAAGGCGACAAAATTGGTCGTCATCACGGTTTGATGTATCACACCATTGGTCAACGTCAAGGGCTGGGTATTGGCGGTTTAGCCAATTACTCTGATGATCCTTGGTATGTTGTTGAAAAAGATCTTAAGCGTAATGTGCTACTGGTTACGCAAGGTGGTCAGCATGAATCCTTGTTCAAAACACACTTAATTGCCGACAATTTTGACTGGGTTGCCCGACAAAAACCCCGTTTTCCCCTGACTTGCAAAGCCAAGTGTCGTTACCGCCAACCAGATCAAGAGTGCACCCTCAATGAATTAGCCGATGGCCGAGTGGAAGTCTGCTTTGAAACGCCACAGCGTGCTATCACACCCGGCCAGTCCGTGGTGTTTTATCTTGACGATGTATGTCTAGGTGGCGGTATTATTAATGCTGCGTTTAACAAATAATCGCGACAGATTCACCTTGATGGATAAAGAGAAAAGCCGTGAGTAACCGAGAAAAAGAGCAAGTTATTGCCCTATCCGCCGTATTCCAAGCAGCAGAATTAGTTGCCAATCTCGCCAAATCAGGCCAGGTTGATCAAGATTATTTGCAGCCCTTGATCGAAAGTGTACTGACTCTCGATGCGCCAACCACAGAAGATATCTATGGCGGTCAATGGGATTGTCAAACTAATCTGGCCATGGGGCGACGCATTGCTCGTCAAGCTTTGGGAAAAGACAGAAATAGCCTTAATCCAAATACTTTGCGCTATGCGTTAAGCCTGGTTCATTTGGAAAGCAAACTCGCTAAACAACCGGACATGTTGTCCTTGATTGGTCAGCGTATTCAGCAGATCGCCGCTAAACAGTCTCACTACGATTCTGTGTTACATGAAAATATGATGGCCGCTATTTCTGGCTTGTATCAGGACTCATTGAGTAAATTGCCGTTCCGCATTCAGGTGCACGGTGACAGCCGATATTTACAGCAAGCACACATCGCCAACCAAGTACGCGCTATTTTGTTAGCCGGTGTACGTGGCGCCATGTTGTGGCGCCAGCTAGGAGGAAAACGCTGGCATTTGATTTTCAAACGCAAAGCTCTTTTGGCTGCGTTAGAGGCGCGAAATTAAATAATAAAAAGGCCTTCGTGGTCTTTTTTTATGACGTAAAATAAACAAGAATAAGTTGCATTAATTACGAGTATAGTTTGCAACCAATAGGACTTGAGACTTTTTTTCGTTAGTATACTTGCAAATTTTTACCCACTGTCCACGGGTAGAATAGCAATGGCGGCGATAAGTCATCTTAGATTCAATGGGCACAACGCCTGAAATGTTAGGGGAACTACATGTCAAAACAAACCATTTACTACACTCTGACCGATGAAGCACCAGCTTTGGCGACATCTTCTTTATTGCCAATCTTCAGTACTTTTGCAAAAGAAGCAGACATCGAACTTGAGCTTACCGATATCTCTCTTGCTGGTCGTATCATAGCGGCTTTCTCTGATGTTTTACCTGCTGACAAGCAAGCGGAAGATGGCCTTAAGTTTCTAGGAGAACTGACCCTTTCTCCTGAAGCCAACATAGTAAAATTGCCTAACATCAGTGCTTCTTTGCCTCAGCTAAATGCAGCAATCAAAGAACTGAATGAACAAGGTTACAATCTTCCTGACTACCCAGAAAACCCAACTACAGACGCCGAAAAAGACGTGCAGGCTCGTTACGCTAAAGTACTGGGCAGTGCGGTAAACCCTGTACTACGTCAAGGTAACTCTGACCGTCGTGCACCAGCTGCGGTAAAAAGCTTTGCTCGTAAATACCCTCACTCTATGGGTAAATGGAAAAAGACCTCTACTTCACATGCCGATTACATGCGTGGCGGCGACTTCTTCTCTTCTGAGCAGTCTGTCACGATGGAAAAAGACCAGACCGTACGCATTGAATTTGTTGCTAAAGACGGTTCTGTTGAAGTGAAAAAATCACTGCCTTTGATTGCTGGCGAAGTATTAGACAGCATGAACATGAGCAGCAAAAAACTTCGTGCTTTCTTTGAAGAGACGCTACAAGATGCCAAAGAAAACGACATCATGTGGTCTCTTCACGTAAAAGCCACCATGATGAAGGTATCTCACCCTATTGTGTTCGGTCACGCTGTAACCGTTTTCTACAAAGACGTGTTTGAAAAATACGGTGAGCTTTTCAAAGAAATCGGTGTTAACCCAAACAACGGTCTAGGCAGTGTTTACGATAAAATCAAAACACTTCCAGCAGCACAGCAAGAAGAAATCAAACAAGCCATTCAAGACGTTTACAACACACGTCCAGAATTGGCCATGGTCGATTCTGACAAAGGCATTACTAACCTACACGTACCAAGTGACGTGATCGTCGACGCCTCTATGCCTGCCATGATACGTAACTCAGGCAAAATGTGGGGCCGTGATGGCAAAGCACACGACGCCAAAGCCGTTATGCCAGAAAGTACTTACGCTCGTATCTACCAAGAAGTGATCAATTTCTGTAAAACCAATGGCGCATTCGATCCTGCTACTATGGGCACAGTGCCAAACGTTGGTTTAATGGCTCAAAAAGCGGAAGAATACGGTTCTCACGATAAAACTTACGAAATGGCCGCAGATGGCACCATGCGTGTTGTTGATGAGCAAGGCAATGTGCTGATGCAGCATCAAGTTGAAAAAGGTGATATCTGGCGTGCTTGTCAAACCAAAGACGCGCCAATTCGTGACTGGGTGAAATTGGGCGTGACTCGTGCTCGTCAATCTAACACGCCAGCGGTATTCTGGTTGGAAGAAGAACGCGCTCACGATTCTCAACTGCGTAAAAAAGTTGAGAAGTACCTACAAGAACACGATCTTGACGGTTTAGACATTCGCATCATGCCTTACAACGAAGCAATTCGCTTCTCTATGGAACGCATCATTCGCGGACTGGACACCATTTCCGTTACTGGTAACGTGCTACGTGACTACCTAACAGACTTGTTCCCAATCATGGAGCTAGGTACCTCTGCGAAAATGTTGTCTATCGTACCCATGCTAAATGGTGGCGGCATGTACGAAACAGGTGCCGGTGGCTCTGCACCGAAACACGTTCAGCAGCTTCTAGAAGAAAACCACCTTCGTTGGGACTCTCTAGGGGAATTCCTAGCGGTCGCTGTGTCTTTCGAAGAGCTTGGCATTAAGCAAAACAACGAGAAAGCAAAAGTCTTGGCAAGCTGCCTAGACAAGGCGACAGGTAAACTCTTGGATACCAACAAGTCACCTTCTCGTAAAACTGGTGAAATCGACAACCGTGGTAGTCACTTCTACCTAGCCATGTACTGGGCACAGGAATTGGCAGCACAAACTGACGATACCGCTTTAGCAGCTAAATTTGCACCGCTAGCAAAAGAGCTGACTGATAACGAAGCGAAAATTGTTGCTGAGTTGACAGAGGTTCAAGGCAAGCCAGCAAGTTTAGCAGGTTACTACCACATGAACTTGGAAGAAGTGGCTAAGATCATGCGCCCTAGCGCAACCTTCAACCAAGCGTTAGCGTCTTTATAAGCGATTTATTAAACAAATAAATCGGCTCAAAGCCCAGATAGCGAATCAAAACGGCTATCTGGGCTTTTTTATATCAAAGCCATCGCCTTATCCCTGTATTACCCTGCCTGTTTTGCCTATAATAGCCGCTCCCTGAAAACCATGTTCGAGGCGTTATCTCAATGGAATTAACTAGCTTAAATGCGATTTCCCCTATCGACGGTCGTTACGGATCGAAAACCAACGTATTGCGCCGCTCTGTAAGCGAGTACGGTTTACTGCGTATGCGTGTCATCGTTGAAGTTCGCTGGCTACAAGCTCTTGCTAACCACCCACAAATCACTGAAGTACCAGCATTAAGCCAAGAGGCCAGTACTTTTCTGGACCAATTAGCCAACAACTTCAGTGAAGCCGATGCTCAAGCCATCAAAGACATTGAGAAAACCACCAATCACGACGTCAAAGCGGTTGAGTATTTCATTAAAAACAAAATGGCGGATAACGCAGAATTAGCCGCTATCTCTGAATTTGTTCACTTTGCTTGTACTTCAGAAGACATCAACAACCTATCTCACGCTTTGATGTTGCGTGAAGCATTGGAGGAAGGCATTACTCCGGAGCTGAAAAAAGTCATCGTGGCGATTGAAGATTTGGCCATTGAGCACGCTGCCCAACCTATGTTATCTCGAACTCACGGGCAAACCGCTTCACCATCGACTGTGGGTAAAGAAATGGCCAATGTAGCAGCACGTCTACAACGTCAGCTAAAACAAATCGAACAAGTGGAATTCCTAGGCAAAATCAACGGTGCGGTTGGTAACTATAACGCTCACCTTTCTGCTTATCCTGATGTAGACTGGCAAGCTCATGCAAAGGCATTTGTAACCTCGCTTGGTCTAACTTGGAACCCCTACACCACGCAAATCGAGCCACACGATTACATCGCTGAGTTGTACGATGCCATTAGCCGCTTCAATACCATCTTGATCGACTTCGATCGCGATGTGTGGGGCTACATCTCCATGGGCTTCTTTAAGCAAAAAACCATCGCAGGTGAAATCGGCTCTTCGACCATGCCACATAAGGTCAACCCAATCGACTTCGAAAACTCCGAAGGTAACTTGGGCATCGCCAATGCCATTATGAATCACTTAAGCGCCAAACTGCCTATTTCTCGTTGGCAGCGTGACCTAACCGATTCTACTGTTTTACGTAACCTTGGTGTTGGTCTAGCACACAGTTTAATCGCTTACCAAGCGACCCTAAAAGGCATCAGCAAATTAGAAATCAATGCGCTTCGCCTAGAAGAAGATTTGAATGCGGCTTGGGAAGTATTGGCAGAACCCATTCAGACTGTAATGCGTCGCTATGGCATCGAATCGCCTTACGAAAAGCTAAAAGAACTAACCCGTGGTCGCGCTATTGATCAAGCCACAATTGAAGCCTTTGTTGATAATTTAGAGTTACCTGAGCAAGCGAAGCAAGAACTTAAAGCCCTAACACCCAGTAGATACATTGGTAACGCTGTGGCACAAGCCAAAGCCATTAAAGGGTAATCCTTTTATCAATACGGATGTTAAAAGAGCCGATTTATCGGCTCTTTTTTATCCACTGAACTCATTTCATTTTTTATTGAGCCTACTATGTTTGATATCCACACTCCTCTTTCCATTCTTGGTGGTATGACAGCAGACACTTTTATGAACGAATACTGGCAGAAGAAACCTCTGCTGATTCGAGCCGGATTAACGGACTTCGAAGTGCCACTGGATGCCAATGAATTGGCTGGGATGGCAATGGAAGAGGAAGTGGAGTCTCGCATTGTAATAGAAAATGGCGATACCCCTTGGCAATTATTACAAGGGCCCTTTAATGAAGACACATTCGCTACTTTGCCTGAGCAAGAATGGACACTGCTTGTGCAAGCGGTGGATCATTGGATTCCAGAAGTACAAGCCTTAAAAGAAGGCTTCCAATTCTTACCCAGCTGGCGACTCGATGACGTCATGATCAGCTATGCCACCACAGGCGGCAGCGTCGGGCCTCATTATGATCAATACGATGTGTTTCTAGTTCAGGTTGCTGGTAAGCGCCGCTGGCAAGTATTGGCACCTAAAGACTATCAAGATTCCGCCATTGCTGGGATCGATTTACACATATTGGATAATTTCAATGCCAAGCCAGACATGGACTGGATTCTAGAAGCAGGCGACATTCTGTATTTACCACCCAATTACGCTCACAATGGCCGTGCAGAAGACGACGATTGCATGACCTATTCTGTCGGTTTTAGGGCTCCTAGCTTACAAGATGCCTTGACTGGAGTGCGTGATAAGCTCTGTGAGCAGATCAATGAGAAGCAACGCTTTGCCGCTCCAGAAACAGAAAAAAGAGAACACAATGCCGAAATTCATGCCGACGACATTGCTTATCTACAGCAAAAACTCAGCCAAATGCTGGAACAGCCTGATCTCTTAGCGGAATGGTTAGGGCAAACCATGAGCGAAAGCAAATACCCTGAATACCACCCACCGCTCAATAAAACAGAAGTGGATCAGGCTTTCCATCATGCGATTCAAGGCCATACCTTTATCCGTCCTGGGGATGCGCGCATTTGTTACTACCTACAACAAACTGACACACACCAAATTAAAGTATTCTGCAACGGTGAATACATTGTCGTTGATAAGGAAATGATCAGTTTTGTGCAAGCCATTTGTGATCAAAGCGAATTTGACTTTTCTGGTTTAGACTTAAACTTACATATCGACCTAACTCCGCTGGTGCGTTTTTTCATTCGCCAGCAAGGTCTCATCGAAGTGACCGCCAATGAAACGGATGAGGACACAAAATGAATGTCTTAACGTCAGATTGGAATAGCAGTAGAGATCAACTGAAATTTGTACGCACGCAAGTTTTTATAATAGAACAAGGTATCGAGCCCCAAGATGAGTGGGACAATGAAGATGAAGACTCAGTGCACTTCTTGTCATTTGGTACTACGGCTGTGCCCACTGGTACTTGCCGATTAACAGAACAAGGACAAATTGGCCGCCTTGCTGTTTTATCCGCTTATCGTCATCAAGGCTACGGTGAAAAACTCCTGCGCAAAGCCGTACAAGTGGCCAGAGAAATGGGGCATCGTCAGGCATTTCTGAATGCTCAAGTAGACGTCCAAAGCTTTTATGAAAAACAAGGCTTTCGCAGTGATGGTAAAGTCTTCCTTGAAGCAGGAAAGCTTCATGTGCGCATGACGAGAGATATTTAATTGGTTTGCTACTGTTAAGAGATAAACGTAAAAAAGCGAGCCGAAGCTCGCTTTTTTACGCTGTTAAACTTATCTAATATCTAATAATATAAAGCTTAAACAATAGCGATCAATTCAACATCGAACTGAAGAACAGAATGAGGCTTGATCATAGCGCCAGCACCTTGTTCACCGTAAGCCAATTCAGCTGGAATAGTAAGACGGTATTTCGCACCTTCTTTCATTAGCTGTAAACCTTCTGTCCAACCAGCAATGACACCCGTTAGCGGGAACTCAATCGGCTCACCACGCGCAATAGAACTGTCGAATACCTGACCGTCGGTTAAACGGCCTTCGTAATGCACTCGTACTGTTGCGTCTGCACTCGGCATTTCACCTTTACCTTCTTTTAGCACCTCATACTGCAAGCCAGAATCCGTCACTTGTACGCCATCTTTTGCCTTGTTTTCGGTAAGAAAAGCCTCACCAGCTTCGATGTTTTCAGCAGACGCTGCGCGACTTTTTTCTTCCATTTTTTGTTGCAGTTCAGCAAATGCCGCTTCCAACTCAGCACCTGGAACACGCATTTCAGCATTGTTCAACGCGTCTTCAATCGCAGCAAACAAATGAGTCAAAGACAACTCACCTAGATCACTACCACGTAGCTGGTCACCAATTTGACGACCAATACCATATGCTATTTTTGCTTCATTTGAGTCGAACGACAGTTCTGACATAAATACACTCTCTATTTCAATGGCTTCAAAAATTCAGGCGCCATCATAACATAGCTAATAGATATGGGACATGTCACAAACCAGAAAGGACACTGGTTAATTTTTATAATAGAAAAGATAGATTTTTTAAATGACATTGATTATCATTAACATAATATTAACTTGATACAAAAGGAAATCGTCATGAAGACAGGTGCTTTTGTTCCAGCCCCCCAAACTAACAAATCAGACAAAAAAACCGCTGACTACTGGAGCATGCTCTTTATCAGCTTTGTTTTCATTACCTCAATGAGCTGTTTTCTGTTTGCTAACCACGTCAATTAAATTTAGGCATTCAATACATTCAACGAAACTTTGCCTGTCACTTGTCTATTAATTGATGCAGATCAGCAAAGAAAAAGCTGACTGGACTAAGCTTAAAGCGTCTAAATAAAAAAAGGATGTGGAGGCGAAGTTATGTTACCCAAACTCAATACCCTGCTTTATGCCTGTGATTTAGAGACTCATACACAGTCCGCAATTGAACTGGTGTTCAGCCTAGCACTTACTCATCAGGCTAAAGTCATTTTTATGCATGTTATGGAACCCTTAAATCCACAAGCTGCTACTATGATACATAACTACATCAATGATGATGTATTGGAAAGCATGCGAAAAGAAGCGAAAGAGCAGGTGCAAAACCGTTTGGACGATGCTCTACAAGGCTTTCTTACGCAATATCAAGATTCCGTAAAACAGCTGACTTATGCACCTGAAACCCTCATTGTGAGTGGTTCGCCAGCAGACTCCATTCAGCAAATTGCCAAACAGCATCAAGCCGACCTCATCATTATGAACAGTCGAACACACAGTACCCTTGGACAAATGTTGCTTGGCTCCACCGCCAATAAGGTCATTCACTCAAGTGACATTCCCGTATTGGTTGTGCCCATCAAATAAATCAACTCTGGTGTTAATGAAAACACTTGGTTACACTTACTGTATATATAAACAGTAAGTGTGACCATGATTCTTTATATTGCCGAAAAACCCAGTTTAGCTCGTGCCATAGCAGCGGCGTTTTCTGGCTCCCAAAAAAAGCAAGAAGGTTGTATCTGGTTAGCCAATGGAGATTGTATTAGCTGGTGCATAGGACATCTGCTTGAACAAGCCGAACCACACATTTACAACCCTGCGTTTAAATCTTGGCAATTGGATCATTTGCCTATCATTCCTGAGGAGTGGCTATGGCAAGAGAAAAGTAACACTAAAAAACAACTTAGCATCCTCAAAAAGCTTATTAAACAAGCAGACCAACTGGTTCATGCCGGAGATCCGGACAGAGAAGGACAATTGCTGGTCGATGAGGTGTTGCATTACTGCAAAGTACCGGCACAAAAGCTACGCGACACGCAACGCTTGTTGATCAGTGATCTCACGCCAAATGCTGTGAAAAAAGCACTCCAACAAATACGCTCCAATAGAGAATTCTCTGCCTTATCCCGTTCAGCGTTAGCACGCGCCAGAGCCGATTGGCTATTTGGCCTTAACATGACACGTGCTTACACCATTCGAGGCCGTCAGGCAGGTTATCAAGGGGTTTTATCCATAGGTCGAGTACAGACACCAGTGCTGGGGTTGGTTGCCAATCGTGACAAAGAAAGAGAAGACTTCATACCCAAAGACTTTTACCAAGTATGGGCACAACTCATCACGCCAGAACAACAAATTTTTCGTGCCAAATGGTTACCCAGTGAGGCTTGTCGCCCGCACATGGATGAAGAAGGTCGGGTATTAAATCGCGCCTTGGCAGAAAATGTTGCAACACGCATTAGTAACCAAGCTGCGCTGGTCATCTCATCGGATTACCAACAGAAAAAACAAGCAGCGCCATTACCTTATAATTTATCGGCACTGCAAATTGATGCAGCTAAAATATATGGCATGTCAGCACAACAGGTCTTAGACATTTGTCAGGCCTTGTACGAAAAACATCAAATAATCACCTATCCAAGGTCCGATTGTCGATATTTACCCAGTTTGCAGCACCATGAAGCCAAAAGCATTATTCAAGCACTTTCAGGCGTCTCAGAGGAATTAGCAAAAGGGACTGCTCATGCAAACCCGGCTTTAAAAAGTAAAGCCTGGAATGATAAAAAAGTTACTGCTCACCATGCCATCATACCTACATCACAAGCTCACAAAGCCAGTGCACTTAGTAAAGCTGAGGGACAAGTTTTTGGCTTGATCGCGCGTCAATATTTGATGCAATTCTATTCTGACTACCAATACCTAGCGAGCACTATTCGTGTGCAAATTGCTGGAGGAATATTTGAGGCCAAAGGTAACACTCCCATCGCGGAAGGGTGGCGCGCTTTATT
This sequence comes from Marinomonas sp. THO17, assembly GCF_040436405.1. Taxonomy (NCBI): domain Bacteria; kingdom Pseudomonadati; phylum Pseudomonadota; class Gammaproteobacteria; order Oceanospirillales; family Oceanospirillaceae; genus Marinomonas; species Marinomonas sp. THO17. The sequence goes on from NZ_AP031575.1 coordinate 1,414,682, forward strand.
GCCAACCAAGAAAAAATCTGATCAGGACGAGGAACAAGATCAGCTACCACAATTGGTCACTGGGGACCAAGCTTGGTGTCAACAAGGTATTATTTTAGATAAGGTCACCACACCGCCCGCCGCTTTTACTGACGCGACTCTTTTGGCGGCCATGACAGGCATCAATCGATTTGTTGCTGACAAAAACATTAAAGCCATTTTGAAAGATACGGATGGTTTGGGTACGGAAGCGACCAGAGCTGGCATTATAGAACTTTTATTCAAACGCGGATTTTTACAACGTCAAGGCAAACAAATTCACGCTAGCATAACAGGTCGAGCCTTTGCTGATGCGCTACCTGAACAATTAATCACGCCCGACATGACAGCAAAATGGGAAGCAAGACTCAATGCAATGAGTTTAGGTGAGGCCAAATATCAGGACTTTATGACCGCGCTGACTGGCAATTTGTCTGAGCTGTTAACTCTGTCACAACAATTATCCAGCCAGACCCTGCAAAACTTACCCGCACCGAAAAAGAGCCCGTTTAAAAAACGCAGGTACAAATCCAATGCAGGGAAAAACAAACGCGCTACCGAAACAAGCAGCAAGACGGCTAAAAAACGCAATAAGAGCAAAGCTTAACTGATTAACCTATGGCTAACCAAAGCCCTACGCCCACCATCAAACTGCCCGCAATGCGATTCATGATGCGCACATTACCACTTTGCATCAACAATGATTTCAAAGTACGACCACCAGTAGCATAGATCAACAGACAACTGAACTCTAAGGTTAGAATAATACTAATTAACACAATCAATTGTTGAGCTAGAGGTTGATTGGCCACTAAAAATGGTGGTAGTAATGCAACAAAGAAAGCCCAACCTTTAGGATTAGCAATTGCGGTGACAAAACCCTGTGACATAAGCTCTTTGCGTGAAGCAGAGGTGCTAGCTTCACCACTTTTAATCGCCATCTTGCCTTTGGACAACCACATTTGAATACCAATAAAGGCCAAATAGGCACCACCAAGATACTTAAATAGGGTAAACACATTCGGGTAATTCAATAACAATGCAGCCACACCAATCGCCGATAAAACGGCCACGCTTCCCACACCAATCAACTCACCTAACATCATCCACAAGGCCCGTTTAACACCCACTGTCATACCTAAGGTCATGGCCAATGTCATACACATACCAGGCGTAATAGAAACAAAGAAAAAGGTGGGAATAAAAGCCGACAACAAAGCAAAATTCACAGTAACATCCTTTTAACAATTCACAAGTAAATATAAAGGGTTAGAACTAAGGAAGGTACGAACAAGTCCACTGACTACGGCAACGTGCTCCTGCGTTGCTCTAACCCCCTACATCCATGTAGGGGTCAGCGTGTGGATAACTCTCTTTTATTCGAGGCAAGTTTCGCTGTCCAATATAAGCATATTGGCAAGAAGCTTAACAAAGAATAAAGAGAGCTTAACCCACGCTCGGCAGCAAGCTCCTGCGCTGCCCTAATGCCCTACATCCATGTAGGTCTCCTTCGGGTCTTTCGGAGAAACGACCTCTCTGTGTTAAGAGTGATTGAAAGGTATTAACATTCCTGCTCACTCTTGCCTTGATAGGCCATTTCTCTGATAAGACTGATGTTCAGAAGACTTATTCGCACCTTCCCTAAATAAAAAGAAACGCTTAAAAGCGTTTTTTCTCCTGAAAAGTCGAACTTTCAATGAATTTATTCCATTCATCATCTAACTCTTCTTCTTTTTCACTTTCCATACTTTTAATTAATTCTTCCTCAGCTTGTTGTAATTCCAAGTCTTGCTGAATTTCTTGTAGTAAATCCGTGTACTTTTGAATGATAGACTGAGCTTCAAGATCATCCTGTATAGGATTCAATTGATTTATAGCTTCTTTATAAAGGTCCATTGCACTTTCCATTTGACCACTCAGGAAAGCCCTTCTGGCTAGATAAGCATGATAATCGGCGTTTACTTTGTAATGATAAAAATCCATTAACTTACGATATCTATGCACCACATCCGAGTTAATAATTTTATCTTTCTGAGACTGAACGAGAAAAGATTTGAAGGATTCAAACAAACGTTTAACTTCAATAATTTTAAGCTCATCGTTCATTGGTAAGGCACGACGTTTTTGCTTACTTTCTTGAAATTCCGACAACTCTTCCGCAAGATTATTGCGACGTCGTTTTAAACTGGCATCTGGCTGTAATGAGATAAGTTGATCATATATCGCCAACATTCGGGTAAATAACCAAATGCGCATATCTTTGGGTTGATATTGTGGCGGCATTTCATCAAGATAGCGACGAACTTGTCGTAACTGGTTGTTTAGCGACGCTACTTTGCGTAACTTCTCTAGCCGTGCCTGCTCTTTTAATTGCAGCACGATAGCGAAAGTAATAAAACCGCCAATTACTAACAACAGCACGGTAATGGTAACTGTACTCATATTAAACGTCGTTTGTTAAGTTAAATTTACATCAACCCTGACTAAATAATAGACGCAGGTTAACCAATTAAGTAATTCTAATCGCTATTTTCACTCTTTGTTTTAACAAGTAACTCTTCTTCGACGTCCAATATCATGTTTTGTAATCGTGATGACTCTTTGCGAGCCAAATCTATGGTACTGTGCTTATCCATTACTGCCAGCGCCAAACGATATTTTTCTATTGCACGACTACGTCTTTCATGTTCCAAATCTTGTTTGGCTTGAAAGACCAGTAAATCGCGATAAGCCAGTGAATGCGTGAAACGCATCAAACCTATGTGATGTCTAATCATCACCCTACTTGTGTAATTCAGTTCCAATAAATTACGTAATTCTTTGAGAATATATTGCAACGCACCTTGCGTTTGATCAAATTCGACTTGGCTGCTTACTCTGCGTTTTTCAGCAACGTATTTACTGGATGAAATTTCTGCATACAAGCGCGTTAAATTGTATTGCTGATAAGTAAACTCCGTATGCATACCAGCTTGTTTTAACCGCTGAATCACAGACAATAAATATTCAATTAAAAAGAGTTTAGTTTCTCTTAAAAAATATCGCTCCGTTAACATACTAAAAGCATGTAACAGCTTTTCTCCGCGATTGGATAATCGCTCCAGTATGCGTCTCTTGAGTTCATTTTGCTTGTGTTTCCATTGAACAAAAAGAACCACGCTACACAAGGCGATCATGCTAAGAATGAGAGTCAATATCAACAGACTTTTCCCTTATTAAACACTTCCTAATAAGATTCAAAGAACCAATGCATTTAAAATCTTGTTGTTTATATACCACAGATGCGGTTATTAAAACAGAAAAAGACCAAATGATTGGTCTTTCACGGCTTGTTAAAACAAGCTTTTAACGACTGCGTTGAATCCCTTTTTAGGAGGGTTCTACTCCAATCCTGTGCCTTCTCAAAATCATTCAAGCCATTCAAGAAGGCACGGATAAGGTTTTTACCTTATGAAGCGTGTGTGACAGAGAAACCCAACAACATATAAAATATCAAGCCCGCTAAAATCGCTGATGCAGGTACTGTAATGACCCAGGCAGCGGCGATTTTAAGCAAGGCAGAACGTTTAACAAGCTCTTTTTTGGTCGCTTTCTTCAAACCTTTACGCTCAGCAGAAGAAATTGGAGACGCCAATTTAGAAGCTTTTAGCTCCCGTAAAATGGCACGCTTTTCAGTAACATCAGCAGCATTAAAGCGTTCTACAAAAGCTTGTGTTTGTTCTGCATCATGACCAGCTTCTTCCGAATGTGCAGTTATGGCCGCAAGTTTTTTATTATAAGACAGTTTTAAGTACTCACGCAAAAAACCCACTCCAAAAATACCACCTACTGCAATGTGCGTAGAACTCACGGGCAAACCAAGCTGCGAAGCAATAATGACGGTAATAGCTGCAGCCATTGCCACACAAAAGGCACGCATTTTATCCAACTCGGTAATTTCAGAGCCTACTGTCCGAATCAATTTAGGTCCAAACAATGCCAAACCAACTGCAATACCAACGCCACCAATCAACATAACCCATAAAGGGATGGCCGCTTTACCAGAAACCGCACCAGAAATAAGCGCATCGTTGATTGCTGCTAAAGGCCCAATTGCATTTGCAACATCGTTAGCACCATGAGCAAAACTGAGCAACGCAGCAGAAACAATCAAAGGAATTGTAAATAAGCTGTTTACCGCATCTTTATCGTTTTTTAGGCTTGATGCCGCTTTGTCAACCATTGGGCGAACCAAGAAATAGACGGTTAGAGCAATGGCAAATCCAATTAAACCCGCCGCAACGATATCCAGTTTCCAGATCTTTTTCAGGCCTTTCAGAATCAAGTAGGTCGAGAAAGCCCAAACCATGATACCCACCAACAATGGCACGGTTTTCCTAGCCGCTTCGATCATGTCGCTTTTATAAGTCACAGCTCGCTTGATGTAGATAAGAAAGGTCGCAGCGATCACCCCACCCAAAACAGGAGAAATAACCCAGCTGGCAACAATAGCAGTCATTTTGTCCCAGTTAGCAATATCCCAACCACCTGCAGCAATGCCAGCACCAAGTACACCCCCTACAATAGAGTGAGTAGTGGAAACTGGTGCACCTAAGTAGGTTGCCAAGTTCAACCAAATAGCACCCGCCAAAAGCGCGGCCATCATCACCCAGATGAAAGTTTCTGCATCGGCAATGGCATTTGGATTAATGATGCCTTTCTTAATGGTGCCCACAACGGTGCCACCAGCAATCAATGCACCTGCGGCTTCAAATATGGCGGCGATCAAAATAGCGCCTGTCATTGACAAGGCTTTAGACCCTACCGCAGGGCCTACATTGTTGGCTACGTCATTGGCACCGATATTCACTGCCATATAGGCACCAATTGCCGCAGCAATTGCCAGAATAGATAAGTTAGATGCTGCCATACCATTCGCAGAAGCGTAAAAACCGCAACCGAGAATGAAAGCTAAAGCAATTAACACGCGAATAAAATCATTACCAACTAACGAATTGGATTCTTTCTTGGAATTGTATGTCAGATCCATAAGGCTCTACTTCGTAAAATTAATCTCTACCAAATTTTTAGGGTCATTTGGTGCTAAATCATTTCGTCACATTTCTGTAAGATTTAAAATGCGGCGCCATTCTACACTGGGGCTTTTTAGATAAAAACCCTCTCTGTTAGAGAAAGTGTTATAGATAGTGGCTGCTAAAATGATCCGAAAAAAAAAGCGCCTCAAAAGGCGCTTAAAATCAATATACTAGAGATATATGACATTTTTGTTACATGCCATATTTTTGCAATAAAAATGTCATCAACACTCAATGACATTGACAGCCAAACCACCACGAGACGTCTCTTTGTATTTGTCATTCATATCACGTCCAGTATCCCGCATAGTACGGATTACTTTATCCAAGGAAACATAATGGGAACCATCTCCACGCAAAGCCATGGTGGCGGAATTGATGGCCTTCATTGACGCCATAGCATTTCGTTCAATACAAGGTACCTGAACCAAACCACCAATCGGATCGCAAGTTAATCCTAAATTATGTTCCATACCAATTTCCGCTGCATTCTCTATTTGTTCTGGTGTTCCACCTGTTGCCGCCGCCAAACCCGCTGCCGCCATAGCGCAAGCCGAGCCCACTTCACCTTGACAGCCTACTTCGGCACCTGAGATAGAAGCGTTTTCTTTGAACAACAAACCAATCGCAGCAGCCGTTAACATAAAGTCAATGACACCTTCTTCATTGGAACGCGGACAAAATTCCCAGTAGTAATGCAACACAGCAGGAATAATGCCAGCAGCACCATTGGTGGGCGCTGTTACCACACGACCACCGGCAGCATTTTCTTCATTCACTGCCAAGGCATAAAGGTTTACCCAATCCATAGCACCAAGAGAAGGCGTAATCATGTCCATACGCGTTTTATTCAGTAAATCACGATGTAAACTGGCAGCTCGACGCTTTACCTTAAGACCACCTGGTAAAATCCCCTCATTCTGAATGCCCTGTTTAACGCATTCCTTCATTACTGACCAAATGTCTAAAATGCCCTGTCGAATATCCGTCTCACTACGCCAAACTTGTTCGTTGGCCATCATGATCTCAGCAATGCTTTTATCATGATCCCGACATAATTCAATCAGGGTATGAGCATCGTGAAAGTCATAAGGTAACTTAGTTGTGTCCTCCACTAACTGCACATTACCTTGATCGTCTTCCTCAACAATAAAACCACCGCCAACGGAATAATAAGTCGCTTTTTGTAAGCTTTTCCCCGTTGCATCAAAAGCCTCTAACGTCATGCCGTTAGCATGAAAGTCTAAACGATCAATACGGTGATAAATCACATCTTCATTCACCACCATGCTAATAGGATGCATTCCAAGTAAAGCCATTTTTTGTTCGGTTTCAATTCGCTCTACTCGTTCAGTAACACTATGTGTATCAATACTTTCGGGTAGTTCCCCAGCCAAGCCCATAAGTACAGCAACACCGGTACCATGACCTTTTCCTGTGGCACCAAGAGAACCATATAAATCAATTCTTAAGCGCATCACACGTGACATAACAGTTTGCTTTTGCAGACGATGTGCAAATTCATTGGCCGCTACCATAGGTCCAACGGTATGTGAGCTAGAAGGACCTATGCCCACTTTAAAAAGGTCAAATAAACTGATTGCCATAGACAAGCCTTAAGGATGACATTACTCAAAATTAACTAAGTTGAAAATTACCACTTATGAAATTAAGTTTCCAATAGGAAACAAGAAAATATTTCGATGAAAGGCAAGAAAGTGACGTGAACAGTCCTTTTGGTATAAAAAAGCCAGAACCAGCAAAGCCGACTCTGGCAAGATTGACCAAATCTGTGTCAGTTCGAATGAATCAGTTAGAAAAAGCCTAATGGGTTAATGTCATAACTGATCAGCATGTTTTTAGTTTGTTGGTAATGGGCTAAAGCCAATTTATGAGTTTCTCGTCCCACACCCGACTTTTTGTAGCCGCCAAACGCGGAATGAGCTGGATAATGATGATAACAGTTCATCCACACCCTTCCCGCTTCAAGACCACGTCCCATGCGATACGCTAGGTTGGTATCTCGTGTCCACACCCCTGCGCCTAAACCAAACTCACTGTCATTGGCGATGGCCAGTGCTTCAGCTTCATCCTTAAAGGTGGTCACACTGACCACTGGGCCAAAAATCTCTTCTTGGAAAATGCGCATTTGATTCGAACCTTTGAACAAAGTAGGCTGCACATAGAAACCATTGTCTAAGCCATCTACCTGTTCAACATTTCCACCAATTAACAACTCCGCACCTTCTTTTTGGCCAATATCAATGTAGTTAAGAATTTTATCAAACTGCTCTTTTGAAGCTTGAGCACCAACTTGGGTCTCTGTATCCAAAGGATTGCCACGTTTAATGGTTTTGGTACGTTCCACTACCAACTTCATAAAATCATCGTAAATGGATTCATGAATCAAAGCGCGAGATGGACAAGTACAGACTTCCCCTTGGTTAAAGAAAGCCAACACCAAACCTTCGACGCATTTGCTGATGTACTCTTCTTCCTGTTGCATGACGTCGGCAAAATAAATATTTGGCGACTTACCACCTAATTCAACCGTAGAAGGGATGATGTTTTCCGCGGCGCATTTGAGGATATGTGAGCCAACAGGAGTAGAACCTGTGAAAGCAATTTTCGCGATACGCTTGCTGGTTGCCAAGGCTTCGCCCGCTTCTTTACCAAAGCCATTGACGATATTAAGCACACCAGGCGGCAATAAATCACCAATAATTTTCATTAGTTCCAAAATAGAAACCGGTGTTTGTTCTGCCGGTTTTAACACCACACAATTGCCTGCGGCCAAAGCTGGCCCCAGTTTCCAAGCAGCCATTAGAATTGGAAAGTTCCAAGGAATGATTTGTCCGACCACGCCAAGCGGTTCATGAAAATGATAAGCCACTGTATGTTCATCTAGCTCTGCAGTGCTGCCCTCTTGGGCTCGAAGGCAACCAGCAAAATAACGAAAATGATCAGCGGCAAGCGGAATATCCGCATTGATCGTCTCACGGACAGCCTTACCATTGTCCCAAGTTTCAGCCACCGCTAAGGCTTCTAAGTTAGCTTCAATACGATCGGCGATTTTCAGTAGAATATTAGAACGAGCAGTAACAGAGGTTTTTCCCCAGTCAACTCGTGCCGCGTGTGCCGCGTCCAATGCAAGGTCAATGTCTTCTGCACTGGAACGGGGAATGCGACAAAATACTTCACCGTCCACAGGGCTGGTTTTATCAAAGTATTGGCCTTTTACTGGTGCAACCCATTGTCCACCAATGTAATTACCGTACTCAGCTTGAAAACTAATTAGGCTACCTTCAGTACCAGGTTTGGCATAAATCATATTATTTCTCCGTTCGTTTGTTATTGTTTTAAGACCCACTTTAGGAAGAAAATAAGGGAAAAACTTGCCTCACAGTCCAAGATACTTATCCAACAATCCAAATCTATTCACATTTTAACGATTGACCAAACACATGTCTCAAGCCATGATGAGTACACAAAATGCAACACGCCAACAATAATAAATCCAGAGGTGTGATTATGAATGGTTCTAATTCTGCAAAAGTCAATCTGGCCGCCAAACGTACGCCAGTTCAATTGGTTGAAAACCGCGTCTGTTTTGCCGGACCACATTCCGAATTGAGTATTTATGATACCTATGAACAGGCCTACAAGGTCAGTCTCAAAGCCGATACCTTACTCTATTGTGGCATGATCACGGGCGCTAAGGTCATGCACACTCAAGACCACAACAGTGTACCTTTTTTGCCACATGAATCATTCATTCTTGCTCCGAACGAGGAGGTTCTTATTGATTTTCCTGAGGCTCAACTAAACAAACCAACCACCTGTTTAACCATCGCCATTGAACAGGAAAAAATCGCTCAAATTTGTGATCGCATGAATGACATCATGCAGCAAAGTCTGCCTCAACATCTACCCATTGATCCCAATCATCATTTGCACACCATACATACGCAAGCCACTCAACAAGTATTAGACAGGTTGGCCAGTAACTTTGTTCGTGATGATCCCGATCGAGATTTATTAGTGGATTTTGGTGTCAGTGAACTGATTACCCGCATCTTGCGTCATCATGGTCGTGAAACCTTATTGCAATTCGCACAAAGTAGCCCAGATGCCAATGGCATTACTCAAGTTATCTATTGGATTGAACAACACCTTGCACAACCTTTAGACACCCTAAAGTTGGCCAAAATGGCTTGTATGAGCCGCAGTCGCTTTTATCAGAGTTTTAAACAACAGCTTGGTTGTACGCCATTAGAATACCAACACCAAAGACGCATGAGTCGCGCTTATCAACTGCTACAGAAAAATCATTCAGTAACACAAGTAAGTTACGACTTAGGTTATCAAAGCTTAAGTCATTTCAGTCGACGCTTTCATCAGCATTTTGGCCTGTCACCACGACAAGTGGCGCAAGCCAAACTTAATTAAACGAAACCACTCAGGTTAGTCGAATGCGGCACCGAATTTGGCTCGACAGTAGACAAAAACACAACACATCCCTACTAAGCTAAGGATCAGCGCCAAAAAAGGAACAGCTTGTCCAAGCTGATAAAAAGACGCCATGATAACTGGCCCTAAAGCGGCGCCCAATCCCTGCATTGACGCATTCATACTGGCCAAGCGGCTCTGCTGATCATCTTTTACCAGCAAGGTTTGTGCTGTGATAATACCAGGGAAAAGAAAACCAAAACCTGCGCCAAACAATGCCATAGCAACAAATACGCCGAATAAAGATTGCCAGAACAAAAAGACGCAGTGAGCAAATATTCCTACGGACACCCCAGCAAAAATTAAGGTGACCACCCCCAACTTAAAACGCGGAACCAATATTAGTTGTACCAAAATACTAAAACACGACATGGTCATCATCGCAGCCCCAAGTTGATGAGTCGTCTGCACCACATCCAAGTGAAACCTATCTTGGATCAAAAAACCCATGATCTGTTGTATGCCAGTCACCGACAATAGCGCCAAAGTAGACATACACAAAAATGGCATAACAGGTTGAGTTAGCCAGTTAATACGAGCAGGCTTTTCCAATTGACGAACATGTTTACCGTCTTTCGTATACAAGGCGACGAGCAAGGAAGCACATCCAGCCAATATACCAATAATATAAAAAGGCACGGTCAATCCTAGATTACTTAGCAAGGCGGCGAAAGCTGGCCCTAGTATCATCCCCATACTAAATGACGCTCCTATCAAAGCAATGGTAGCGCTGCGTTGCTTTATGTCCGTATGGGCTATCAAATAAGTTTGAATAGAGGGCAAAATACCAGCAATCCCCATTGAAAAGATAATGCGTAAACTGAATACCATCAAATAGGTTTGCTGCGCAGTAAAATGCCCTTGCAGAGCATTTTGCAAAACAAACCCAGTAGCACTTATCGTCAACGCATAACTGCTCATACCAATGATAACAGCACGAACACGGCCAATCCGATTGATGATTCCCCCCCAAAAAAACGATGCAACTACAAATGTCGCCGCACCTGCGGTGATAAGTGTACTGATTCGCACATCCGACAAACCAATTTCACGACCAATCGGCGGCAAAGAGGTGAATACAAAGGATTGTCCTATTCCAGCAATGGTCAGACAAATTAATAATAGCCATCGGGAAGTCGCTACATATGGAGAAGAATACGTTTCTGAGTGATTCACAGTATGTCCTTTTTTCCTTTTTTATACCAAGCTAAAGTCACTTGGATGACACAGGCTTGCTATCCGAGCAAACAATGAAATTACCGTGGTACATTATTACTTAATCTGATCAAATCGACCCTATGTTAAGAGCTTACCAATCAAAATTCACAATTTTTAAACTTTTCAATTCGTTCAACAAGACACATCTTGTTTACAAAGCAGGCTAGAATAGCGACACAACAGCTAACAGAGATAAAACCTTGAATTCTGACTTACCCGAACTGTTTCATAATAAAAACTTTCGTCATTACTGGATTGGACAAATTGCCTCATCATTTGCATTTCAAATGCTTAGCGTAGGCATTGGTTGGCAAATTTACGACCTTACGGACAGCCCTCTCGCGCTGGGGTTAGTTGGCTTATATCAATTTTTGCCACAGCTTTTACTTACTTTAGTGGTCGGGCACGTGGCAGACCGCTATAACCGTAGATTGATTTGCATATGTACACGCTTAACCATGGCTTTTACTGTCGGCATCATGGCTTATGGCAACCTAACCAATAGCATTTCAGCCAATATGATTTATGTTTGTGCAATATTATTGGGGACAGCAAGGGCATTTGAATTACCAGCCAATCAGGCCATTTTACCTAACTTAGTGCCCAGTGAACTACTCTCTCGAGCCGTCAGTGCCATCGCTTCAGCTCGAGAAATCTCGGTTATTGCTGGCCCGGCATTAGGTGGCGTAATTTATTTACTCGGGCCAACCACCTTGTTTGCCACCAGCATGAGCTGTTTCTTATTGTCTTGCACCATTCTATTATTCTTGCAATATAACTTTGTGGTTAAGCACAAAGCCCCTATCAATCTGGAGCACTTACTAGGCGGACTGCGTTTTATTAAAGGCAATAAAGTTATTTTGGGATCAGTGTCGTTGGACATGTTTGCCGTATTGTTAGGCGGAGCAACCGCACTCTTACCCATAGTCGCCAAAGATATTCTCCATACGGGCCCTTGGGGCTTAGGCTTATTACGTTGCTCGCCTGCTGTTGGGGCTTTGCTTATGTCTATTTATTTAGCACGACGGCCACTGCAACACAGTGTCGGCAAAATCATGTTTGCTGCCGTCGCGGTATTTGGCGTGGCAACCATTTTATTTGGTTTATCCAGTCATCTTATTTTTTCTATGTTGGCATTAGTACTACTAGGCGCATCAGATATGATCAGCGTGGTCATTCGTTCAACTCTGGTACAATTGGAAACACCAGATGAAATGCGTGGTCGAGTCAGTGCCGCCAACTCCATATTCATCGGCAGCTCAAACCAACTAGGGGAATTTGAATCTGGTGTTACAGCCGCTTGGTTTGGCGTGGTTCCAGCTATCATCATAGGCGGGGTTGGAACCTTAGCGGTCGTCGGCATTTGGATGTGCTTATTCCCTGCTTTGTTACAGAGAAATCAATTAGAAAACGACCCTGAAAGCAAAACCAATTAGACTCTCAGTCTGTGTTACTTTGCTGTCTAGTGAGCATCTACAGAATGCCTTAGTCCTCTGTCTGCTTTGTTAATGATGATCACAAACAAGGTAAGTAACACCAAGGCGTAAATAAGTAAGCTGATACTCAAAACGGTTAAGCCAAATAACTCGCCTAATAAACCACTAATAAATGGCAATGTCATAGCACCACTTACCGCGGCACTCATCTGAAAACCTATGGCATGAGCGGCAAGTGGTTTGCCCACTCGCAGCGCAGTTTGTGAAATCATACAAGGAAAAATAGGTGCAGCACAGAAGCCCATTAGCATAAGGCCTAAGTAACTATAATAAGCATGATAGGGCAGACTGAAGCTGAACGCGCCTAGTACCATACCCATCAAACACAATGCCAATAAAGGGTCTACCGCAAAGTGTTCTACCAAAAAACCAAAAATGGCTCGTCCAAAAGCCAACGCTCCCCAAAATATTGCCACCCAAGTACCTGCTGTACTGATAGAGATGCCCCGGGAATCCGTCATAACCGTAAATGCCCATTGTCCGACCCCTACTTCCAGACCGGTGTAAACGAGAAAAAAAGCAATTTGTAGTCGCACCAGAGGATGTCGCAATGCCTGCCACTGGCTAACGTTTGCTGGCGCTGGCTCTGTGACGTCGGATTTGCAGGAATCAGGATTCAACGCTATTGATTGAGATGGATTGCGCCAAAGGTGACGACTCAACACAAAAACCATCGTCATAAAAAGTAAAATAGTACCGATAACCCCATAAGCTAAACGCCAATTTTGCGAGAAATGCACCAATACACTGGTAACGATAATAGGGCCTGAGGTTGCACCAATACCAAAGGCTGCGTGTAGCCAATTCATATGCTGCGTAGAGAAATTTTCTGCTGCGTAGGCATTTAAGCCAGCATCAATGGCACCAGAACCAAGGCCAATGACCACAGCAAACAACATAAAACAGATAAAATTAGGACTCAAACAAAAGCCGAATAAGCCTATACTAACCAACAAACTGCTTAGAATAAGTAACCAACCCACTCCACAACGAGCCAACAGATTTGCAACGGAAAAACTGGACACTAAATAGCCTACACCACCACTGGCAATAACCAAGCCCAGCCAGCCAGTTGGTACATGGTAGTCTGCGCGCACAAAGGGCCAATTTATACCATGGGCCGCATCAGGTAACCCCAAACTGATAAAACCTAAATAAGCGACCAGTAAAACAATACCAGAAGTTCGCATGACCACACCCTTTTCATCAATAGCGGATGATCAATAAGAAGCCAAAAATACAGATATGAAAGTGAGAGTGTAGCCGATTTATAACAGGTTGATATCTTTAACTTTACTTAAAACCATTTACGCTTTTCTTTTGCAATGGGTTTCCACTTCCAGCTCGGCGCTTCGCCTTTTAGATAACAAATAATTAATAACACTGTGGTGTTTATCACTACCCAAACAAACCATTCTAATAAAGCTTGTTTGGGATCAATCAATATCGAGATGAATAAAACGGCCGCAAGATAGGCAAGCAACACACTCCAGCCTTGCCATGTATTGGGTTTGCCCCAACCCAAACCGTTTTCTTTTGCTGGAAACCAGTATTTTTTATCCGACATTACTTTTTCTACTCACGAATTTTTGCCATAGGATGTTAAGAATTTGTTTATTCTGACACAAAAAAAAGAGCCTACAAATACGAGACTCTTTTTAATCATTACTTTCATCATGATGAACTATTGGGTAAGAAATTCCCCACGAGTTTTGTCACTACGTTTAAATAAACCACCCAGAGCAGTGGTTTGCGTGGAAGAACTCGCATCCATAACACCACGCGCTTTCACACAGTAGTGTACCGCGCTAATACTAACCGCGACGTTTTCTGTTTCTAACAGAGATTGCAAAGTCACCAAGATTTGTTGTGTTAAACGCTCTTGTACCTGAGGACGCTGCGCAAAAAATCGCACAATACGATTAATCTTCGATAAACCAATGATCTTGTCTTTAGGTAGATAAGCTATTTTAGCCATACCATCAATGGTCACAAAATGATGCTCACAGGTGCTGGTGAAGCTGATATCACTCACCTTAACCATTTCATCCACATTCATCTTATTCTCAATGACGGTGATCTTAGGAAACTGAGTGTAATCCAATCCTGAGAAGATCTCTTTAACATACATTTTTGCAATACGATGGGGCGTTTCAGCCAGACTGTCATCTGTTAAATCCAATCCCAGAGTACTGACCACATCTTCAAAAGCCATTTTAATACGTTGGTATTTCTCTTCCGTGGTCAGACCATTATCAATCATAGGCGTTTCTAACCCACTTTTGACAAGTGCATCACGAACTTGCTTAGCCTCCTCAGAGAGAAAGGCATGTTTAACCATCGAGTTTTCCACTATGTTAGCTTTCATATCTTTGTCCTACGTTACTGTCTCCTGTCTGTGACAAGGAGGCTTTGCTAAAAGAAGTCCCTATTTGGTTATACCAAATGTCTGCCTCCATCCAGAGACAAGGTTCTACCTGTCAAGTAGCCGCTTTCCAATACATACTTAACAGCGAGTACGCCTTCCTGCTCTCCTGGCTCCTTTCGTAACAGTGACTTATTTAAGGCTTTCTGCCGATAGTCTTCATCGTCACTGTGATTAAACATGAGTAATGAAGGTGCAATGGAATTCACCTTAACTTGAGGCGAATAACGTTTTGCAAAGGAGCAAGTCAAATTGGCTAACCCCGCTTTGCTTGCAGCGTACGCAATATGCTTATCACTGCCTTTTTCTGCGACATAATCCGTCATGTGAATAATGTCAGCAATGCCATCTTCTTTAAAACCAGCACATAATAATGCTTCAAAGGCAAGATTAATACGGTATGGAGCAAATACATGTACTTGCCACATTTTTTCCATTAATAGTGCCGTATCTGAGCAAGTATTTTCTGCTTGCCATTCGGATGCATTGTGTATGATGCCACCTAAAGCTTGATATTCGTCTAAAATTTGGTCAATAAATGCATCCACTCCCTCAGCACTGGAAAAGTCCGCCTGCACACAACGAATACCTAAGGATTCAATGTCTGCGATGTCTTCTCTCTGACGACGGTAAGTAATGATTACTTGGTAGCCTTCTTGCTGCAGTGCTTTTGCACATGCCAAGCCTAGGCGCTGACCCCCTCCTGTAATAATGATAGGCGATTTGCGCGTCATTAGTATTCTTTCCTTCAACCAACTTCAGTAAGAATGACAATCTTTATCACAACTAACAATAGCCAAAATGGCAAGTTTTAATGAACTTGTTAGTCAGCCGCTCTCAGCCTAAGTTATTGCTTCAGCCAATCAAACCTAACTTTCCGTTATACGCATGTAAACCAATTTTAGATCATGTTACGTACAAAGATTGTGAGTAAAATTTTGAAATTTTTTGTACGAAAAATGAACTTAGCAAACAAAATCCAATCTAAGTTATGCGTTGTAGTCTGTAAACATGGTGTTACGAAAGCAGGTACGATGGGCTCAAGCTTTTGATGGGCATAAGTAAATTCTTATTCGTACCTTCCCTATGAAGAAAAGAAGGAATTGAAATGAATCAAACAGCAGAAATAACCACCCCTATCAAAACAAGCGATATTCCCCAAGAAGCTTTTGACTGGTATGACGAATATGCCCACGGCGACATAGACAGACGTACATTTTTATCGCGTTTGGGTACCTTAGGAGTCACAGGCTTATCTTTATCCGTCATCGCGAAATCTCTAACTCCCAATTATGCTCAAGCCGAGCAAGTGTCTTTTAATGACCCTGACATTACGGCCTCTTATATAGACTTTGCAGCACCGAGTGGTCATGGCAAAGCACGAGGCTATTTGGTTATTCCCAAAAACGTCAATGCAGAAAATCCAGCACCTGCAGTTCTTGTCGCTCATGAAAACCGTGGTTTAAACCCTTACATTAAAGATGTCGCTAGACGTTTGGCAAAAGCTGGTTTTGTCGCCCTGGCTCCCGACGCTCTGTTTCCTCTCGGTGGTTATCCTGGCAATGATGATGAAGGACGTGCCATGCAAAGAACCTTAGACAGAAGCAAAATTGAGGGGGATTTTATGGACGCCGCTCGAGTGCTTAAAGATCACGAGCTAACCACAGGAAAAGTCGGTATGGTGGGCTTTTGCTTTGGTGGCTATCTGACCAACACATTAGCGGCCTATATCCCTGATGTGATCAATGCAGGAGCGCCTTATTATGGAACCCCAGCAAATGACAAAATTGATCAGATTAAAGCACCTCTTCAAATACATTTTGCAGAAATGGACAAACGCGTAAACGATACATGGCCTGCTTATGAGGAAGCATTAAAGGCGAATAATGTGGATTACGTGGCCTACACTTATGAAAAAACCAATCATGGTTTCCACAACGACTCCACTGCAAGATATGATGAAAAGAATGCCGAATTGGCTTGGGCGCGTACCTTGGCTTTCTTTAATGAGAACTTAACATCCTAATCCCTTTATTACTTCAAGGAACATTACTTCAAGCAACACTTATTCAAAGAAAAATGCGCGGCTGTTTAAACAGTCGCGCGTTTCATTGTGTTTTGATTTAAGCTTTTTTGAGCATATGGGTAATGAAAACTAAGTTGTTTAAGGTTAGGGACTTGTTGCCACAAACTTTGACATAAATCCACCACACTCGAATCATCATTTTCTTGCAACCAATTCACTACAGCCTTAGCCACATTAGGGTATTCTATTTGCACCACACGACTGGTTTCCAACCATTCTTTAATGCACTCAGCGCTCAGTGTTTCTGTGGTCATACCTATACCTAAATACTCTAATGCAATGGCATTGGAATGTTGTTCAATCTGACCTTGCATGGGCTTAGCCAAGATACGGCGGCCTAAGTGTAAGGCTTCAGAATTCAACTCAAAACCGGCGTTACAGAGAACAGATTCACATTCACTAAGGTTTTTTTGGAATTGGGTACGGCTAAAAGGAAACACTTCCACATTGCCATACACACCGGGCTCTATGTCTTTGCAATGCAATCTAAATTGATAATCTGGAATGGCGTCTAACCAATCCAAAACCGCTTCACTGTTTTCAAATGGCAAATACACTAACACCTGATTCGATTGCGGCGTATTATCCAGCTCATGATGTTGAATAAGCGGAGGCAAGATAGCGTGACCAAAATGATGCCAATGGGCTCCTAAATGTGTCTCAGCTGGTGCGAAATTCGCCATAATCCATTGTGCTATCGGATTTTTTTGGTAACGGGGAATATCATACTTAAAAGCATATTGGTGACCAAACCCTAAACAAGGCACACCTTGACGTTTTGCAGCCCAAGCAACGATAGGCTCGTAATCCGTGATCACCAAGTCATATCCACGCGTATCCAGCTCTTTAATGTCACGATACAAGCGTAAAAAATTAGCCTTACGAAAGGTAGCGTACAGATCCAACTTACCATCGCGTGCAACAAAGCTTAATCCTTCAAAGGTACGATAATCACCAAACAACTCCATATCAAAATAGTCATGTTTAGCCCGACCAGAAAATACAAAGTCCACCTCTATGCCAGCCGCTTTCATTTCCGTTGCCATGGCTCTGGCACGAGTAATATGACCATTGCCTGTGCCTTGAACACCATAAAGGATTTTCATACTAAGACTCCAATCATCAAGCCCGCACAAGCACTTCCCAACAAAGCGCCTATTACTGTATCCGTTGGAAAATGCACACCCAAAAAAATTCTAGATAAGCCCACATTCATCGCCCAGAAATACAATACAAGATTGAGACCTGGAAACCATTCACTCAAACAATAGGCCATGAAAAAGGCACCTGAGGTGTGCCCAGAAGGAAAAGAGAACTGATCAGAAGGAATAATAAAGCTGTTAAAATTATCCAATGCGTCAGCAGGCCTATTGCGTTTAAATCCACGTTTTAAAATCAGATACAAAACTCGCTCTAAAGCAAAACCTGCAGCTATGATAATGACTAAAGTGTGGTAACCATTTAACCACAAGAGCGCTGCTAACATGGCGTATAAAGGGCCATCCGCTGTAAAGGATACCGCTCTGCCCATATTGGTTAGTTTGGCTCTGTGTTTACGCGCCATACACCATGAGAAAGTTTGTACATCAAATGCATGAATATTCTGAAGTATGTTCATAAGGCCACCTCACTTTTTTCTTATCATTCAACATAAACAAGGAAAATGTCAGTTAGGTGGCGATTTGGTGACATCTTGATGACAGGACCATTAGGAAATAAAAATAAATAAAGTCCTGTATCTGACAACAAAAATGCCCCGACAAGCGGGGCATTTATTCATCTCAAATTCCTATGAATTATTTTATATCATTCATTTTGTGGAACTTAGCAATCATCGCATCTGGACGCACTTTTTTGTTGCTGCTGTTCAAAGCGTAGACAACTGTTTCACCTTTTGGACCAGCACCGATTTCTGTGTAGCGTAATGGTACTTCACCCACGATACGAGCCGTGTTCATTTCTTCTAAAGAACCAAAAACAAAGATACGGCCTTCTACGCGCATTTCACCATAAAAGTCTTTTGCACCAGCCAAGTCACCATCATACATTTCGATTGAGGCAATGCCAGATGTTTTCTTCTTGTCTTCGTTGGTCAAACCAAACACAATTGTTTCGCCTTTAGGACCTTCACCAATACGAACTTTTCGGAAAGACGTTTCCCCTACAGCAAGAAAATCTTCATAAACATCACGGTCGTCAAAAATATAAATACGACCTTCATGGTGTACTTCGTACAAATCATTGTTGTTCATGGCTGAGGCATCTGCCATTTTGTCAGCAGAACCAGATTTCGTCATTTGTCCGCCACAAGCCGTTAGAAGAGTGAGTGCCATTAAGCTGGTTGCGATAGGGATAAGTTTCATTGTTGTACTCCTAGGTTAAATTACCACCTAGCTTAAAATCCAAAAATGACACCTCCATGACAAAATGATGACGAAAACATGTCAATTTTCAAAAAATAAGGAGGCCTATAACCAGTTACTCAACATAATACCTATGCCTAAAGACTGGGTTTGATGGTTGTAATCAAGCAGTGATTGGCCATAACCATTAAAGTATTGAATATAACCACGTGTTTTCCCCCACAAGGGGAAATTGAAACCTAATTGAAGAGCGCCGCGATTATCAGACATGTCAAGGTTATTACGTATCATCATGTCAATACTGTAATCGTCAATCACATGTATGATGTTAAGTTCACCATAACCATAGTAGTCTTCGATATCAGGATTATCATCTACCCTCGAACTTTCGGGAAAACGGTACCAAGGTTTGATAGAAAAGGCGGTATTGTCTGTTTCAAACAAAAAATCAATGTAAAAACGGTTCCACGAACGGGATAAATCACCGGATTGACCATTGGACTGATGATTTAAACCATAGGTTATGTAACTTGGCTTAATACCGAATAAGCCCTTTTTGGGCTTAACCACAATGAAAGCTTCTGGCTCATGATTCGTATCGCGAAATGGGGCGGAAATATTGCTGTTATAAGCTTGCCAATAGGCTTGCTGAGTATAGGCAAACCATAGACTACTATTAGGCCCCACTAGATTATAAGCCACTGGGAATTTCACACTGAGTTGAAATTTAAATTCGACACTTTGTAAACTTTCCGAATCACTTTTGTCACCTAAAAAAGCACGATCATTTGGATTTGACGTGTATGCAATAGGTAAAAAGTAGTTAGGTCGATGGGGAGTGATTACAAAAGGGTTATTAACGGTCGCTCGCTCTCGCATTTCCCGCTGTTGAAAAAGCCCTTTAGCTTCTTTCGCTCGTTGGCTAATTGACTCAGGTACTGCTGGCTCTTCCGCTTGAAAATAAGATTCTGAATCTTCTTGCGGCGCACTATCAGACGCTAGATCAACATCCTCTTCTGCCCACACAAGACTCGGCAAGACCAACAAACAACAGTATAACCACTTCATTCACTACACCTTTCTTATGAAGACAACACCACTTTTTTACAATAAGTGTCCCTATCCATATCACACACCTCCACTGTAAAACTGACGTCTTTAAGAGCAAAGGCCATTATGGCATCCAATACCATTTGCGACAGCCTTTGCTTTTGTTGCTGCGAACGGCCAGCAAGAATGCGTAAGGTAACATGAATGAAAGCATCCTCCGTACCCGCGGTCAAAAAGTCCTTATATGGCAAAGCTCTGAGCTTAATGTCTTCCTGAGTAAACAGCTCTGAGGCCATAGTGGCATCGCGCACCGCTTCCAGCATATCCATTGGTGGTACTTCTTGTGACAGATTTTGACTAAACTCAACAATACAGTGGGGCATACTTATCTCCGTTTTATTAGATTTATTAGTAGCCACGACCTACATCAACCGCAGCGGGTATTTTTGTGGTTGCTTGATATAAACGAATATTCTTTGCCACGACATCACAGGCACTTTCAATATGAGTAGGCGCAGAAATATGTGGTAATACCGTCACATTTTTCATACGCCAATACGCATTATCTGTTGGTAATGGCTCTTGCTGGAAGACATCCAATACAGCATGACGAATTTCACCTTGCTGCAACTTTTTCTGCAAGGCAATGTCATCAATGATGGCTCCACGGGAGAAGTTTATCAAAGCCGCATCGGGTGGCAAATAAGATAAAGTATCGTCATTGAGTAAACCTAACGTCGCCGAAGTTAAAGGCAGCAGACACACCAAAATATCAGCTTGTGACAAGAGCTGAGTTAAGCCATCACGGCCATGAAAGCAAGTCACTCCTGCCAGTTGTTTTTCACTACGACTCCAGCCAAATACTTGAAAACCATTGGCAGCAAGCCGTTGGGCACTTGCATTACCCAGCTCACCCAATCCCAAGATGCCGACACGACGATCTTTGGCTCTCACCATAGGTCTTTGTTGCCATTGAGCATGTGTTTGCTGTCGCGCATAATGCGGCATGTCTCGATGCAAATACAAGGTCCAAGCTAGTACCGCTTCAGACATGGTTTCCGCTAAATGGGGATCGATCAATCGCACAATTTTAAACTTGGCGTCAGGAAGTTGATTAACCATACCCTCAACGCCAGCCCATAAACTTTGTACCCATACTAAGTTTGGCAAACTGGCCAAGGCCTGAGGATCAGGATTAGCAACAATGGCTAACTCGCACTCTTGCCTTTGCAGATCTGATAACTCAGCCAAAGGCTTGAAAACTTGATTTGGTATCTGCTTAGTCAACTGCTGCAACCATTGGCTCTCTTCTTGTGGACTAAAGCTGGTCACCAATGGAATCATCGCGCGTATACCTCCGCCATATTTTTAAAACCTTTTAATTCAATGGCATTACCACTTGGGTCTTTAAAGAAGAGCGTCCATTGCTCTCCTTTTTGGCCTTCAAAACGCACACTTGGAGCCAGGTCAAAAGCCACTTTTGCCCCTGTTAAACGATCCGCTACCTCGCGCCATTCTTCATAAGGTAAGATCAAACCAAAATGCGGCATAGGCACAAGATGATCCCCTACTTTACCGGTATTTGTCGTGGCTATAGGTGTACCAAGATGCAGTGATAATTGATGACCATAAAAATCAAAGTCAACCCAAGTATCCGTGCTGCGGCCTTCCTGGCAGCCCAATAGATTTACATAAAACTCGCGAGTTTCCGTCAATGACGTCACATGATAAGCATAATGAAATAAGGTGCTCACATTCGTCCCCTTTAAAAAAACTTGCTAGCAACATACCCCAGAGATCACAAAATGCCCAGAGATAGCCAATATCAAGGAGATAAATGCTTAATGTAGAGACGACTCTTGATCACTTGGCGATTCCATGACACGAATGTATTCTGCTTTCACCTCAGGTAAAGGATTCACCTCTGAGAACAAGCGTGATTGGCTTTGATTTTCTATGATACGCACATGCGAACGATTCAATTCCCTAGGCTCTTTTACGCCACAAGAATGGGCAATTAAATCAATCCCATGCAATAATTCTTGAGCGTAATTAGCAACACGCTCTGACTTTTCGCTGGCAACAAGACCTTTTTGCAGCTCAGGATTGTGAGTAGTAATGCCGGTAGGACAAGTATTTTTATTGCACTGCAGCGCTTGTATACAGCCCAAAGAAAACAAAAAGCCACGAGCAGACACCACAAAATCAGCGCCTGCACTCAACGCCCAAGCCGCTTTACCTGGCACAATTAACTTACCCGATGCAATCACCTTAATATAAGGACGCAAGCCATATGAGGTAATAGTGTTCACGACCAAAGGCAAGCTCTCGCGCAACTGCATGCCGACATAATCCATTAAGGATTGCGGTGCGGCTCCCGTACCACCGTCAGAACTGTCTATGGTGACAAAATCTGGACAATAATCCATGCCTTTTTGATGGATCAACTGACACATTTGGTCGAAAAAGCCTACATCTCCAACCACCATTTTAAAACCAACCGGCTTGCCCGTAAGTTGACGCACATGACGCACCATGACAAGCAGATCGTCAATCGATCTGATGTCGGTATGACCATTTGGACTGATGGAATCTTGCCCGACAGGTATGCCTCGAGTGTGAGCGATTTCTTCCGTTACCTTAGCACCGGGCAGCATACCACCTTTACCCGGTTTGGCACCTTGGCTCATTTTGATTTCAAACATGCGTACTTGGTCATGTGCAGCAATGACTTTTAATCTGTCATCGCTTAAATGCCCATGAGCATCACGCACGCCGTATTTGGCGGTACCAATTTGAAATACCAGATCGCAGCCACCTTCTAGGTGATAGGGAGACAATCCCCCTTCCCCTGTGTTCATCCAGATACCCGCTTTTCGAGCACCACGCGACAAAGCCTGAACGGCAGGCTTAGACAATGCACCAAAACTCATACCAGAAATATTCACCACGGAACGAGTACGATAAGGCTGTTTAGCCGTACGTTCACCAATGCAGATTTCTTTTGGTTGAACAGCATCTTCTGCCAAGGTCGGAAAAGCACAATTGAGAAAATAAATATCGCCTGAGGTATCAAGAGAACGAGTGGAACCAAACGCAATGGTCGCATCCACTTTTTTCGCCGCGCGGTAAGCCCAAGAGCGTTCCGCTCGATCAAAGGGTCTCTCCTCCCTGTCCATAGCAAAAAAATACTGACGAAAAAACTCACCTAGATGCTCAAACAGATAACGAAATCGTCCGACAATAGGGTAATTACGACGAATAGTATGGGTAGTTTGATGAGTATCCACCCAATACATCACCACTAACGTCACCATCAGTACAAAGCACAAACCAACAAAAATCAACGCCGCCCAATGAATACTGACGGTTGCTACTGACCATAGAAATTCCATAATTTACCCTGCATTTAACAAAACTGACCCAAATTTCCCACTTCCATCATAATTCATAAATGCTCAGATAAGGCGCTTGAATCGTGAACAAATGCAGTAATAAATTCATTAGCAAGGGCAGAAAGAATCAACATCATCCGTTTGATAAAGGATGCATATTCTTTCAATCTATCCAAATAGGTTAACGAATGATGAGTATTAACCCAAAATGGGATACATACTTTATTTGTAAAAATGTCCTGTGCGGTAAATAAAAAAGCCAGCATATTCTCATATGCTGGCTTTTCGTCATTTCTCGTTACCATGCTTACACGATAGCACGACCATCTTCACGAGTGATGGCAATCACACTGGATAGAGGTGTGCCACCTGTCGGCCAAGTACCACCTGGGTGCTGAATACTAACAAACATAGTCGAGTAGTCAGAACTCCATGCCGCACCTGTCACTTCACACTTAGTGGGGCCTACCATGAAACGTTTGATTTCACCGGTTTCAGTATCACCCACCAGCATTTGGTTGTTACCTTGACCCGCAAAATCCCCTTCGTTTGAGTAGTTACCATCGGTTTGAATCCACAACAAACCGTTACGGTCAAACTTCAAACCATCAGGTGAATTGAACATATTGTCCTTGTTCACGTTAGCAGAACCAGCATAAGCATCATCAAAGACAGCTGGATTACCCGCCATCACAAACAAATCCCACTTGAAATCTTTTGCGGTATGATCTTCGTTCATCGGCTCCCAACGAACGATCTGCCCAAAATTGTTCTTCACTCGTGGATTAGGGCCTTGCGCTGGCGTCTCATCGCCACCGGCATTTGGCTTCACACCACGATTTTTATTGTTGGTTAGACAGCAGTAAGCTTCTACCTTATTTGGATTCGCCGCTACCCACTCAGGACGGTCCATAGTGGTTGCGCCTACTTTTGATGCCGCTTGACGAGTGTGAATAGCAATTTCCGCTTCGGTCATACCAGTTGTTGCAGGCGTTAACGCCAACCACTCACCACGATTATTGTCATGGAATTTGGCTACGTACAAAGTACCTTCAGCAAGTAAATCAGAATTATCCGCACCCACTTGGTATTTGCCTTTAGATACAAAACGATATAGGAATTCTCCGCGTTCATCGTCGCCTAGATACACGACAACATGACCGTTTGCAGCAATGGCAACTTCGGCATTTTCGTGTTTAAAACGACCCAGAGCAGTACGCTTTTTAGGACGAGAAGTGGGATTCAGTGGGTCAATCTCTACCACATAACCAAAGCGATTTGGCTCATTTGGTTCTTTGGCAAGATCAAAGCGATCGTCCGCCATTTCCCACTTGTAACGACCTTCAGAAGTGCTCACACCATAACGCTTCAGCTCATCAGGCAATTGATAATTCTCATCTGATGAAGCGAAGTAACTGTTAAAGTTTTCTTCACAGGTTAAGTAAGTACCCCAAGGTGTTTGACCTTGACCACAGTTATTCCATGTTCCCTTAGCTAACACACCGCGAGGATCGGCCGACGTTTTCAATAAAGCGTGGCCACGGGCAGGGCCGGTAATTTCCATTTCTGTATCTGCTGTGATGCGACGATTGAACTTAGAGTCTTTGATGATGCTCCACTTACCATTGTATTGTGCAATCTCCATGATTGAGACACCGTGTGCAGCTTTACTCTTACGCACATCGTCTGCAGTCATGGTTTTACCATCTTCACGATTCGCATTCAGGGTTTTAGGATTCACGTACTCGTTGTTAACCGCTAATACAAAAACACCATTGTGATTAAAGAAGGCAAGGCCGTCATTGTTATCACCAAACGCCATTTCTTGAGAAGCGCCAGTTCCCCCAGTTGTGGTATCTAATGGCATACCTTTTGACCACAATGGATCACCCCAAGAAGCCACCACTTGCCAGGTGTAACCTTTTGGCAAAGTAATGGTATCGGCTGTTGTCGCTTTTACCATATCAAAAGCCAAACGAGATGGTTGATGATGTGCCGCCATGGCTTGCGCTGCACCAAAGGTCGATCCCATCACAAATGCACTGGCACCGACGGCGGCACCACCACTTAGAAAGCCGCGACGCGATACCATTTTGTTTGCGACTTCTTCAAATTCCACCACTTCCGGTGCTGGACGCACTAATTCATCTAACTCATCAAAACTCAGTTCTTGCTTTTGATTAATGGTCATAATACTGCCCTATTACTTGTTGCTGGTCATTGGATTTTGATCATGCGTGTCACATTTCTTGCTACATAGCACGACCTAATATATTGAGATATATAGAAAAAATGATTCCCCACACTTTCTCTTAACCTCACTCCTGCTTCAAATGAAGTTCTCAAGTACTCTAGAGATAAAAAGTTACACATAAATGACAATTAAATGGCATTATTAAAGTTGTAGTGTAAAAAGGATAAAAATTGTAAATAAACAGCACTTTTTTCAAAAATTAACAGCATAATAGGGATAGTGAAGGCGCAAATAGCTTGATGTTTTTTCTGCTTAGAAAACATATTTGCACTCTCCATATGCAAAACGATAAGGAAGTAACTATGTTAAACCTCTTAAGACAAATTCCAATAAAGCATAGGCTAATTGGCCTAGTGACTTTGTTTTCTATTGGTCTAGTTCTTGTCATGTCGCTTGCTCTAAGTGAATACAAGTCCTCCTTACTTAATGAAAAATACGCGCAGACCAAACACGTAGTTGAAACCGCTACCGGCGTACTGACCCATTTCTACTCGCTTGAACAAAGTGGCGAATTAACCAAAAGCCAAGCTCAAAAATATGCCATGGAAACCATCAAAGGGATTCGCTATGCGGGTTCAGAGTATTTTTGGATCAATGACTACAATGCCGTCATAGTGATGCACGCTGTCAAACCTGAGCTTGATGGCAAAGATCTCGCCAATCTGGAAGATCCCAATGGTAAAAAATTGTTTTCAGAATTTGTCAAAGTGGTAAAAGCCCAAGATGCGGGTTTTGTCGATTACTTGTGGCCTAAGCCCGGTAATGACCTTCCCGTTGAAAAAATTTCCTATGTTAAGGGATTTGAGCCTTGGGGCTGGATACTGGGTTCAGGTATTTACCTTGACGACGTTGACGCGCAATTTCAAGCAGGCGTCATTACATTGGGCTCCTCCAGCTTGATCGTTATTCTGCTTGCCTTACTATTGTCTGTTTTGATTTTACGTTCCATCATCTTACCTATTAGTCAGATCCAAACGGCTTTAGAAAACATTTCACATGGTTCGGGGGATTTAACCGCCCGTCTTCCAGTTTCCGGCAATGACCAACTAACCACCATTGCTACTTCGTATAACACCTTTGTAGAGCGACTTACAGATACATTGAACAAAGCTGTTAGCTTGAATAAACAAGTCGAAACTAAGAGTAAAGAACTTAAGGAAGTTGCCTTTAAGACTAAAGCCATTACGCAACAACGTGAAGGCATGTTTACCCAAATGACGGATGCCATTCGTGAAGTAGATGGCTTTAAAAACGAAGTCATTAGCAACACACAAAGTACTTTAGAATCTGCACAAGGAACTGTTGAGAAAACCCGAACTGGACAATCTTCAATTCAACAAACAGTAAAGTCCCTCGACAAGCTGTCCAATGAATTAGAAGCTGGCTTAAATACCGTGGTACAACTGGCAGAACAGTCTCAAACCATTGGTAAAGTATTAGATGTGATAAGTGAAATAGCAGAACAAACCAATCTGCTTGCTCTTAACGCGGCGATTGAGGCAGCCCGAGCAGGTGAACAGGGCCGCGGCTTTGCTGTGGTCGCCGATGAAGTTCGCGGTTTGGCCAGCCGTACTCAGGCATCAACAGACGAAATACAAGCCATGATTAATAAACTTCAAGAAGGTGCCAAGCAGGCAGAGCTGCGCATTACAGAGAGCCATCAGCAATCACAGAAAACCAATGAAGAAATCAATCTCACGGCAAAATATCTGGAAGAAATTGCCAGCTCAGCCGAAGGCATTAATCATGCTAGTCATGCGGTTATTAACAGCGTAACGTCGCAAAGTGAATTGGTACAAACCTTGAGCGAATTAAATGAAAAAGTGGCAGAACTTTCCGCACAAGCAAGTTTGCAAGTTCAGCAGAACAATCAAACTAGTGAAACCTTGGCACAAACGTCAGAAGAAACGCAGCGTGTAATGTCGACCTTTAAACTCTAATAGGTGATGTTTGAGCCAATGTGCAAAGAATAAAACCATAACCTGTGGCCAATAGCATACGCTATTGGCCACTTTTTCTTATAAGCCTTGATAAATCAAAGTTGCACCATGGCGTACTTCCAAGCCCTGACGTTGCACCTTGGTCATTCCTTTTACGACTAACGCATAGGAGTGATCGACCATTCGCTGGATTTCACCATCTGGTAAACTGCCTTCAAAGAAAATGGAGTTCCAATGTCTTTTATTCATATGGTAAGCGGGAATAACTTCCTCAAATACATCACGCAATTCCATCGCATGATCGGGATGACACTTCAAATTCATTAAGGCTTTGCCTTGATGACGCGACAATAAAGCAAACATTTTATTCTGCACTTTGAAGACCGCCGTTTTGTCATCAAAAGGATAATCTTCTTTCGCTTCAGGTTTGGCTAACAAATAGGCCTTTAAGGCTGATAACTCCATCGTTTTCTCCTATGCGCTGCTAATGCGTCACCCACTTGTTAGAAAAACTGTTAAACTACTTTTCTCAATCCTCATCCAACAGTTGTCTTCAAGGGCCATCATGATCATCACCTTAACCACACCCGCCATGCTGTTTCCGGCGGTATCACTCTTATTATTGGCTTATACCAATCGCTTTGTTACCTTAGCGTCCATCATACGTACTTTTGATCCAAAGCAAGAAGATGAAAACAGTACCGAGCAAATTGCCAATTTACGCAAACGCATTTACCTGATTCGACGCATGCAAGAAGCTGGTGTCATAAGTTTTTTCTTATGTGTGATGTCCATGCTGGCAATTTATCTAGAGTACCAACAAGTCGGTAGTTATATATTTGCCGCCAGTCTGGTTTGTCTTATGTATTCTTTGTATCTGTCGGTTCGCGAAATCACCATTTCCTGTGATGCTCTTGATCTACATTTGCAACATTTCAACACCAATTTCAACCGTAAAAAGTCCAGCAAAAAATCATCATAAGCGTATTTTCTGAACATTGAAGCCCTTTAAAGAAGACCCTTCAGTGTAGTGGAAAAAATAGTCTAAAAAGTCCTCATCCATCACACGTTGATGCCTCACGCTGGCGTGACGAATGAATAACTGACCTTCTCGGCGGTATAGAAAACCCTGATGAGACACTATCATATTGGTCCCAATGATGTCTTTTAGGTGCCGGGTTGGTCGTACCATACTGATGACACTGGGTGTGGGTATTCTGTCTAGTAAAGCTTGGTTTATCTGCCCATTTTCGCTTTTATACAAGGCCACTAGAGGCACATAAGGGAGTTGAACCTCTTTTGCTGGAATGGCCTTAGTAAGCACTCGTAACGCCTCATGTAACGACTGACAATTGTCATCACAAGTCAACTGCCCCTTCTTCAAATGCTGATACCATGCCGCTTTATCAATCCGAGCTGAAGCATATTCTAGTGCTTGCGACGCAATTTGCGCACTCACATCTTCCAATCTAGTTTGGTTATTGGGCAGCCAGTCTAAACTCGGGAAATGATTACGGGATACAAAACTGACCTTGCCATGCTGATAACGAATATTTTTAAGCACAGAGTCAAATTCCGTCTTATTGGAGGCAAACAGTCCTGCCAATACAGTTTCCACATAGGTAGTACAATCAAACGCATCAAAGCGTACCAATGGATCTGCGTCAAAGCGCCCAAGTTGGCCTTCTCCTGAGCCCCCTGCAAGATAAGGTAACCCCATTAAACTGCCACTTAATAACTCAAAACGCTGCAGTAATGTAGCTTTTGAATCTTGCTCTATGAGTTGATAAAAATCTGCTTGCTGATGATTTTCAGGCAAATGACATAAGGCCAACGGAGTTTGACTCATCATCAAGAGAAAACAGACCATCTGAAAAATAGTTTTGCTCATAAAATCTTGTGGTATTTCTTTGCAATTAGAAACAAAAGTGTACAAAAGCCTCATCAAAAAATCTCTTAGCGGTTGCTAAAATAAGCAAATAAACGTGTGAGGTACAAAAAATGAAAATTCAACATCCCCCTTTTTTGTATGGTCAACAAGGACTGCAACAGACCCAAAGAAACCTGGATCAAATTTCCAAAGAAGTTGCCCAAATGTCCACTCAGAATTTTGATCGAGTACAACCCAAAGAGCTAGATGTACAACATGGCTCGCTTGCCGAAACCCTTACAGAAGCCAGACAAGTGACTCGGGACGCACAGTCTAACGCTCAAGTATTAGATGATGCGAACCAAAACCTTGGACGCATTATCGATATCAGCGTGTAGAGGGATGTGTGCCCAGTAAAGAATCCAGTTCATTAAGTTCATTTTGTTGGGTCACTCTTACCCACCTGTTTACTTCGTTACCATCCTTCAAGAGGATAAAGGTAGGCCATAAAGTAACTTTAAACTGGCGCCCCAGCTTTTTGCCTTTTCCGTCGTACACCTTAATATGTGGCAAAGTCGGATGTGCCATTAATAGGCTTTGAATAACGGTACTAGCCGCCTGACAATGGCCGCACCAAGGTGCACCGAACTCCAACAAGACGAAACCGGATTGCCCCTTCACTTCTTCAAGGCTTGGCGCCAATTCAGCGTACTCTTGATTAAATCCCAACTGCATGGCTTGCAAAATATGCACCTCGTATGTATTCAATCAATTGGACTTTCTGTTATGCCAGATGTTGCTAAAAAAGGAAACGCTATCACAGCCGCTTCCTTTTGCTTGATACTTTAAAGATAAGATATTCTGGTTGTAAGATCAGCCTTTAAACTCTTTTTCTCATTAGAGCAAAGCCCAGAAATCGAATCGCCTTATACTTTAAACTTCACCACTAATTCGTTCAGATTAACAGCCAAACGCGTCAGTTCTGCCGTATTGGCATTGGTTTCATTGGCACCGTTCACCGTTTGTGAAGACAAATCACTGATGGTCGCAATATTATCATCAACTTCTCTTGTTGCAGTAGATTGTTGTTCTGCAGCGCTGGCAATAATATGATTACTATCACTAATCGCAGCAATGCGACTGGTAATTTGTTCTAATGCTGTCGCCGCTTCTGCAGCCACATGCTGTGCTTGATCCGTTTTCATGGTGGCATTTTGCATAGCCGTCACGGCAGCATTCGCTGACGATTGAACTTCACGCACCATGGTTTCAATTTCTTCGGTTGATTCTTGAGTTCGATGAGCAAGGCTGCGAACTTCATCAGCCACTACCGCAAAACCTCGCCCAGCCTCACCCGCTCGGGCCGCTTCAATTGCAGCATTAAGTGCCAATAAATTGGTTTGTTCCGCCACTGCACGAATCACATCTAAAATTTGCCCAATGGAAGTCACTTGCTCCGCCAATTGGTTTATCACGCCAGTGCTGGATTGCATTTCATGACTCATATCCACAATCACCTTAGTCGTTTCACTGACTTTTTGCTTGCCCTCTGAAGCCAATCGAGAAGACTCAATAGAATCTTGTGACGTTGTTTGAGCGGTTCTCGCCACCTCATCAATCGCGGAACTCATCTGATTGATGGCCGCTGCAGCTTGTTGAATTTCATTACTCTGTAATTGCAAACCTTGAGTAGAATTATCCGTTACAGAATTCAGCTCTTCAGCAGCAGATGCCAATTGGCTGGAGGATTTGCCAATATGAAGGATGGCTGAACGTAAGTTGGTTTGCATCAGCATCAAGGCTTTGCTCAGTCTGGTAACTTCATCATTACCCTCAAGTACGACTGATTGTGTCAAATCGCCTTCAGCAATCACTTCAGCAGAATGCATCGCCATTTGCAGTGGTCGATTAATACTTTTTGCTAATAATATTGCAATCGTCACAGCAAACAGAACCGCTAAAGCCACAATAATATTAATTAACACAAAACTCGCCTGAAATTCCTGTAGCCCTTCATCACTCGCTTGATCAGCAATACGACGATTTTCGGCAACGATGGCTTTAAGAGCTTTCACCATCTTATCTGCCGCTAAATTCATCTTAGGAATCAAGGTATCAAGACTGGTTGTATCACTCATCATTACCAACTCAGACACTTGTCGTTGTAGCACAAAATAGTCTTTTTCTAGATCAAGAAAGTCCTCAAATAACTTACGTTCACTCTCTACTTGAATATGTGCTTTATACTCTTGCTGATATTGCTCAACTTCTTGTTTAATCTGCCGTAAAGTTGCAAAAGTGTTATTCTTACTCTGTTCATCATTGTCATTTAAGAGGCGTAATGTAAAAATTCTCACCCGCATTAAATTGCTGTTCATATCACCTAGACTGGAAATCGCCGACAGAATGTCCCCTTCAATCACTTCCGTTTTGGCGCGTATGTCTTTCATGGTGGCTATAGCCACCCCACCCAATATGATCAGTAACAACAATATCACTGAAAAAGCAGCAAACAATCGTGACCCTATATTCATTTTTCTCAGCATTTCATTTTCCTTCTTGCAGATTAAAAATGATTCCAAAGCGACAAATAAATTCACCGGCAAGCCCTAATTGAAGGCCAACCGGCGCACGTAAAAAGTCTAACCAGAAGTATTTCTGACCAAAGACACCAAATCATCTTATGACAATGATTTGCTTCTTAACTTAGGAATTCAGAGGTTCTCGCCTTTATCCAATGCTCAAGATCGCCAAAAGATAAAGGCGGAGAATAGAAAAAGCCTTGAACGACGCAATAACCCAGAGCCACTCACTCGGCCAATTGCTTATGAGTTTTAACCCTTTCAGTAAATGGCGTGACATCTAATGTTTGCGCTAGGCTTATTATTATTTGAATAAGATTGATCGATATTTCATTCGGGAGCTTCTGAACAAAGTATCGATCTAATTTAAAGTTGATAAACCAGATTTAACTTATTTTTGATCAAATCTTGCTGTAGCAAGTGAGTCATAGTAGGACGTCTAAAAAAACCTTGTCGACTTCTATAAAGTTGTCATTCTGAATTGAAACTAAAATGTTCCTTTTCGGCAATCTGTATCCATTCTGTACTCAATTTTACCGAAAGACTCAGCATGACATTCAACTCCAACAAAAACGAAATGGCTTTCTTACATATGCTTTTCAATTACATTTAAAAAAAGTATCTTGTTTCTCTGAAGACCAAAAGCAATTGATAAAAAATTTTATAATCCTGTTATAACAACGAGTTAGAAGAATATTTTAAACAAAAGAGTTGCATGAAATGAGCGAAAAATTTGCATCTAGTAAGAAGAATAAAGCACCATCTTGATCTAACTCACGCCAATCATGCTTAATGCTCCAAAAACCTGTTTCCATAAGCCATTCCCTGCTTTACGAATTGAAAACGTTGATATTGCAATACCCTTATTTGTCATACAGACAAAACCGCAGGCAAATATTGCCAAAAAGGCAACCAGAGTCAAATAAATTGCCTCACAGGTTTTGTCGTTTCTGTCAGTCCAAAAGGATAATCTCGTCATGAAGATTGGACAGGTTATCAAAGTCTTACGCTTACAACGTAAAATGACTCAGGAACAAATCGCACTGGAAGCAGATATGGCCACCAGCAATGTGTCACGTATAGAAAAAGGTTTGCGCCAACCATCACAAAAAGTGCTTTGGAAACTGGCAAAAGCACTCAATACCAAACCCTCGATTATCTACGCTGCCAGCGAACAAGCTCCAGGTGATATCGTAAACTTCCTACTCAATGCACAAAATACTCCAAGCGAAAAAAGCCCTTTTCCCAAACCTAATGAAAAAAAGTGTGGCGACATTATTATCAGTAAAGACGCCCAGCTCATTTTAAAACTTTACAGTGAACTCACACCTAACAATAAATCACTCTTATTGGAACAATTAAAAACCCTTCATAAATGGCAAGACAAGTAGGTCTCATGATTGTTAAGGAAGCTACTGAAGGCATACCAAAGGCGCTACATACTCTAATTTCAGTAGATCAAAATAATTCTGTCCCAACGCAATGTTGCGAAATGCCTCATCGTTCAAATATTGGTGAATACGTCCCGTTACCTCTAATTCTTGTTGGTAAACCTCGAAGCGATTATTACGAAATGCAACGAAATCTGACCCAGGTAAAATACGATCAGAAAAACGATTTAAAAAGGCCACATACTGCGCCCTATTGCCTTTTTTACTAAAGTAATGATCTTCTAGAACTCGCCAAGAAATATCCAAGTACAGATTTGGGAAGGTCTTCAACAGGTTTGATAAAATGGCAATATGCTGCTCAGCTGAAACATTAAGTTGTTCATAGGAAATTCCCATGTGCGCCCAGATAATTTTATTATCAGGGTACAAGGTTAATGCCTGTTCCATAAGCGGCAAGTAAAGTGTGGCATTCGTTTTCACCCCCAAATCAGCATGTATGGTAAGCGGCATATCGCGCTGCGCCAATTCCGACATAAAACCCGCCCATAGAGTGATATCTTCAGGTGTCGCTGCAACATGATGGTTATTGAACTGCGCCTGTTTCACCAAATTCACTTCCCCCATCCAGCGAAATAACCCAGGATACTCCCGGTCATAGAGACGCATAATGTCTAAAGTTGATTCAGGATTAGAGAGATCAGTAAAGGTCATGGAAAGCGTGAGGTGCAAATCTCTAGGTGTGTACTCTATGAGATTAGCCGCATTCACCATATCATTACGAGTGGTCGGTAATACAGGTGTACCTGGACATTTCAAATAATTTTGACAACTAGATAAAGCGGGAAGCATTTGTCCAATTCCGTACACATTAGCAAAACGAACGCTGGTTTTGCGCAAATAATCATTGACCTGCTGAAAGGGAATTGCACGACCATCAAAAGGACGATAATGCAGATGAGTATCCACAATGGCTGTATAAGGTTCTTCGTTTCTGTCGTAACAATCCGATCCTGATTGAAAAGAATCTAATGATCGAAATTCTGCGTGAGAGTGATAAGCAACCGCCAGCAATACTAAGGTTAAAATCCCCTTTAAGTGTCTCATTATTACCTTCATCTTGTGACGCTTTTCTTGTCTCAGTCTACACACATTTTTAGCACAGCCAACTCAATGGTCTGATAAAACTTGGGGGCCAAAGATGATTATCAAACATAATCCATACCTTATAATCCATTGCTACTGTTTTATATGATGCGGTTCTCACTAGGGAAGGTGCGAACAAGTCCACTGACTACAACAACCTACTCCTGCGTTGCTCTAACCCCCTACATCCATGTAGGGGTCAGCGTGTGGATAACTCTCTTTGCCATAGCAGAGCAAAGGATTAAAAACAAAACGACCATGCCGCCTGTCACCTTTCTTTGGCCACTTGAGTTACTTGCAGAAAAATAATGATTTTTTTGTTAGCAAGTCGTCATATTTGGATTACTTTTTGCATCACCAGAGTATGAATTAAGCTAGATCTTACCTTACTAACAGGTAAGTTTTAACAGCAAAAACTTATAACACTATTCAATTGAAATAAAAAGTATCCTTTTTTGGCAATTTAGCGTCAATTTTGTTACAAATTCGTAATGAGAGCCAAAATAATTACAAGAATTCAGTGATCAGGAGTGCACCTTGATAGAACATCACCATACCTTAAGCACCAATGAATTAGCTTTTAAAAGTATTCAAACAGAAGGTGTTCATGAGCATGAATTTGCTCTACCTAATAACTGGCATGCTCATTACGATCAAATTTCCTCCGGAGAATTTAAAGGGCGCATTGATCAGCTATCCATCATGGGCATTGACCTGATCAGAGAGACTACTAACCAATCCATCATAAAACGCGGCATGTTAAATGAAGATAGCCTGACCTTTAGCATGCCAACCAATCAAGCTGAAGAGACGTTTTATTGTGACGGCCGTAAATTTTCTTCCGATAATTTCTTGTTTTCACCAGCAGATGATTTACCAGAAATTCAGACCTCTACAAACTTCAGTGTGTTGTGTGTCAGTGTTAATAAAGCAAAAATCTTTGAGTATCTAAACAACCAAAACTTAGACCCACAATTTTTAGAAAAATCACAGATTTACCCCATTGACAACTATGCTGCTCAAGCTGAAAAAAATAACATGACTGGCTTATTAAACAGCTTGCTTGACCCACAAAAAACCTCTCCATTTCTTCACTATAGCGGCATTCAATCGAGTATTCATGACACGATTCTTCAATCTGTAATCGACCTTTCAGATCATCAACATGAAGTGCATCTTACTCCAATGGCCCAAAAGAAATTAGTCGATAGAGCACGAGAGTATGTTTTAAGCTGTACTGAAGCCGCTCCCAGCATTCTTGAGCTGTGCAGTATACTTGGAACCAGCCGTCGTAAACTGCAATATTGCTTTCAGCAAACCCTAGGCATTAACCCTATCGCTTACTTACGTTTAATCCGCCTTAACGCCGCTCATAGAGAGCTTTGCCAAGCGGATGGACAGACATCAGTGCAGGACATTGCATCAAAATGGGGCTTTATGCACCTCAGTCGTTTTGCCGCTGAATATCGCACCCTATTTGATGAGCTTCCCTCTCAAACGTTAAAAAACGCACATATGAATTGTGCCAAAATCGGATAACCCACAATTGTTTCAGTTGTTAATGTGAAATAAGTAATAAAAAAGCAAAAAAACTATTTCGCAAATATAGGAACAACTGATGAAACCACTAAATAAAATTATCTCTTGTGCGTTAGCCACAGCTATCACGGCGGGATTCAGCCTGTCAGCAAATGCATCTGAAAATGGCATTACCATTACCCCAATGGGGACATATGATTTTGGTTCCGGTTTTTTACCACCAGAATCTGATATTGGCCTTTTTGGTCTTCGTTATGCTTATTACACGACTGATACTCAAAAAGATGGCAATGGTGATAAATTCTCTGGACGAGATTTTTCCCTAGATGTTCAAGCAATTTCTATACTTTATATGAAAATGACAGACACTGAATTATTTGGTGGCAAGTATGGTTTCTCTGTCATTATGCCCATGTTGAATTTAGACGGTGATATCACGATTTTCAATGGCAACACGCCAGTATTTCAAAACGAGGGGGAGGTCTTCCGTCAAGGCGATATGTTCATTACTCCTTTGATTCTGGGATGGACACCCTCACCTAATCTGGCAATGAATGCCCAATTCAGTATTCAAGCCCCTACCGGCGATTATGACCAAAACAAGTTTGTTAATTCTGGTGTCAATCATTGGACAATTGCCCCTTCCTTTGGTTTCACCTACATAAATCAAACGGGCTTAGAAGTGTCTTCCTTCATTGAACTTAATGTTAACACCAAAAACGAAGACACAGATTACAAAAGCGGCAGCAGTCTTCGTTACGACTTTGGCATAGGACAGCACGTTGGCGCTTGGACTCTTGGTGTAGGCGGTTATTACTTCAACCAATTTACCGACGACAAAACCTATAGTGGTTATACTGGCAATGCCATTACAGATGGCAACAAGGGCGAAGTAGCGGCAGTAGGACCGGCTGCCAGCTTTATGAAACCTGGGCTACCAACTGTTTCTTTCCATGCTTATAAAGAATTTAATGCTAAAAATCGAGCAGAAGGTTATAACTTAGCGGTTCGTCTTGGCGCTGTTTTCTAATCTTTATATCCATACCCCCATTATTGTGTAAGCGTCCAAGCGCTTTTGAGCCTCCCTTCTCATTAGCGCTTCTTTCACTTTAGCTTTGATCACTCATAGAAAAATCTACATTTTGCCAATTTTGGCTAACCACTTTTTTTTTCAAGACTTAGCCTAAGAGCATAAGACATTACGAGGTTACATCAATGACAACTACCCTTTTTACTAATGCCAAAATTTATACGGTCAATAAGCAACAGCCTTGGGCCGAGGCCATGGCAATTAAAGACAATAAAATCCTTGCGGTTGGTTCAGCAAATGAGCTGGAAAGTCTTTATGCTAAAGATGCAAATAAAATTGATCTTCAAGGCAAAATGGTTATGCCAGGGTTAGCTGATATCCATAACCATTTTGTCTTTGGCGGAAGAGGTGAATTATTTGAAGCGAACTTTCCACCCTTCTTAGGATTAGATGAGATTATTGGTGTTGTGGCGCAAGCTGCAGCGAACACTCCTGAAGGTGAATGGATTGTCGGTGGTATCTTTGGCAGTCATTTACTAGATCAAATCAACCTTGAATATCGTTTGAAACTGGATGAAGCCTCACAAGGTCGTCCAGTGATGCTTAGAGATGAATCACACCATAACCGCTGGACCAATAAAGTCGGTCTTGAAATTTGCGGTATCGACGATAATACACCGTCACCCGAAAACGGCACCATAGCTAGAGATGCAAACACAGGTGAAGCAACAGGACTGTTATTAGAATCTGCTTCAGCCTTAGTTGAAGACCTTGTAATAGAAACCATCAAAGCTCAGAGCGAGCAAAATGTTCAAGCGACTGCCCATGCCTTCAAAAGACTGAATGCCCTTGGTATTACTTGTATTCAAGAACCCTTAGCCAATCGTACCGTTATGGACAGCATCAAGGATACAGTAGATCAAAACAAACTATCCGCTTGGGTAGTAGCTTCCATACCAGTTTTACAAGGGCCATTCGCCAGTGACGAATGGGGTAAATCCCTATTCAATTTGCGCGATGAATATCGTAGCGAATACTTCCGTCCTGATTTTGGTAAACTCTTTATGGATGGTGTGCCTACAACACACACTGCCGCCATGCTTGATCCGTACCTACCGACCGATAAATTTGGCTGTTGTTTCCGTGGCGATAACTTTATGACTGTACCACAACTGGCACGAGTCATTTCCGATTGCGAGAGTGAAGGCATCAGTCTGAAAATTCACTGCACGGGTGATAATGCTGTACGTGCCACCTTAGATGCTATTGAAGTGGTACGTAATTTTAATGGCGGCGAATGGCAACATCAGATCGCACATGCGGGTTATGTCAGTCATGACGATATTCCACGTTTTGCAGAATTAAATGTGGTCGCTGACTTGTCACCCATGATCTGGTTCCCGGGAATGATTGTTGAACAATTAAAAACCATCTTACCGGAAGAACGAGTCACTCACTCTTTCCCGAACAAGCTCATGTTAGAAAAAGGGGTACTTATCGCGGCAGGGTCCGACTGGCCTGTACTACCAGACCCAAGTCCTTGGATTGGAATGGAAGGTATCATTACTCGTAAAGACCCAAGTGGTCAGGTACCCGGGGAAATGTGGCCAGAGCAAGGACTGTCTCTTGAGGAAGCTTTATACGCCTATACCTTGGGGCCAGTTAAAGCCATGGGATTGGAAAAAGAAACTGGCTCCTTGGAACCAGGTAAATCCGCTGACTTTGTGGTTCTAAAAGACAATCTGTTTGATATTTCCATGGATCAAGTCTCTGACACTCAAGTATTGTCGACCTATTTTGCAGGTAAATTGGTACACGAGGTTAGTTAATGAATGACATAACACCTTCAAACGGTTTCCCTGTGACCCTGCTCACAGGGTTCCTTGGTAGCGGTAAAACCACGATTTTAAACAAGCTACTTAACCAAGAGGATATGGCCAATACACTGGTGATTATCAACGAATTTGGTGAAGTTGGACTGGACCATTTATTGGTGGAAGAAAGTCAGGAAAACCTGAGACTCCTACAAAGTGGTTGTATTTGTTGTACGGTTCGTGGTGATCTGGTGGACACTCTGATGGAGCTTTATGAAAAGCAAGAAAAAGGCGACATCGCGCCTTTTTCTCGTGTCATGATTGAAACCACAGGGCTTGCCGACCCTATGCCAATTGTCCAAACTTTTCAAATAGACAGCGGCGTTACGGGGCATTTTCATCTACAACAAGTCATTACACTGGTAGATGCCGTCAATGGCCTTACCACCTTGAAGAAGCACACCGAAGCAGTAAAACAGATTTCCATCGCGCAAAAGCTGTTTATTACTAAGTCTGATCTGGTGGAAGAAAGCATCACTCAAAAGTTAGAAAAAGAACTGAAATTGGTTAATCCAGCCGCCAGTTGTGAATTGATTTTTAATGGTGAAATCGCAGCGCAACGTATCCTTGAGATACCTGAAAAAGGGCCAAATCAATGGCAAGTTGAAGCGGCCAGCATTGATGCCTATATCCCTTTAGCAAAACAGACTTTTTCGCTTTCCAATGCTGTGATGCACCCCTTATCTCATCATGCGGGAAAAATCCGCTCTTATTGCTTAATTTTTGATCACCCGCTACCAGAAGCCGAACTTGTCTATTGGTTAGAATTGATGAGTACCATGAGAGCAGAAAATATTTTGCGTATCAAAGGTATCATTGAGTTTCAGGAAAAACCAGGTCAACCTGTCATTATTCATGGTGTTCAGCAAGTCACTCATCCTTTTGTGATCATGCCAGAATGGCCTTCTGACGATCATAGATCGCGTATTGTGATCATTGCTGAGAATCTAAGTGAGGCAGAAATTGTTCGTACTTTTGAGCACTATGTGGGCGTTAGTGTTCCGAAATTAGCGTCTTAACACTATCTTTCATGATACAGTTCAAGAAATGAAAAAACCTCTTCATAACAATATGAAGAAGTTTTTTCATAAGCGCCCCAACAAACGGTTAAAATCTGCCTTTATTTCCTTAAGGAGGAGACCCCTATGGTTACTTGTATCATGTTGATTAACGCCCCGCTAAGAGAGGTCAATCGGGTTGCAAATGAAATAATGGCGTACCCAGAAGTAATGGATGTCTATTCCGTCACGGGGCAATGGGACTTAGTCGCGGTTTTAAAAGCCAGCTCTAATGACGAAATCGCCAATTTAATCACCGAAAAGCTTGCAGTTATTGCTGGCATTGAAAAAACCGACACCATGTGGGCTTTCAAAAGCTATTCCAGTCAAGACATTGATTCCATGTTCGACATGGGGAATGGTTAACACCCTCAGCAAAGCGATCAATAAAAAGTCTCTAAGAATGGCCTTAGAGACTTTTTATTCTTCTATCAGGGTCTTGATTCTAAGCAGGGATTTGTTGGGTAATACAGTGAAGGTTACCACCACCTAGCACCACTTCTCTTCCCGGGATTCCAATGAGTTTATGATCAGGAAAAGCTTGAGCAAAAACCTTTTCCGCCTTTGCATCTTGTTGTGTGTCTAGAAGCGGATAAAAAATGGCCTGATTACAAATTAAGAAGTTAGCGTAAGACGCCCCCAATCTTTCACCCGCCTCTCGCACCATGCGGTCGGGTTGTACCAAGCCCCTTGCTTCCATTTCAGACATATACAAAGGGCCAGGCATAGGCAAGATATAGACTTTGATTTTACGCCCTTGCGCATCCCTTGCATTTTGCAAAATGTCTAGCGCAATCATGCTGATGTCATATTGCGGATCGTCAGCATCCTCGCAGACAGTCAACATGACTTCTCCAGGACGAACAAGATGTAACAGATTATCTATATGCCCATTGGTTTCATCATTGTATAGCCCTTTCGGCAACCAGATGACTTTCTCAACCCCCAGATATTCTCGAAGATTTTCTTCCACTTGCGCCTTTGACAAATGCGGATTTCGGCTAGGATGCAATAAGCACTCTTCAGTGGTATAAAGCGTCCCTTCTCCATCACAATGAATCGAACCGCCCTCAAGAATAAAAGGCGCATCATATTGCTGAACTTGCTCTCGTTTAGCCACTTCTGAGGCAACTAATTGATCATCTTGCCAATCATGATACAAGCCATCCAATTCACCGCCCCAAGCATTAAACTGCCAATTAATAGCACGCATTTCCCCAGCTTGATTAATCACCATTGTCGGGCCAATGTCACGCATCCAAGCATCGTTATAGGCAATAGCATGTACCTCAACATCTTGTGGTAAAAGCTCTGTTACTTGCTTAACAAGCTCTGGCAGCACTGCGACTTTGACTTGCACCTGTGTCTGCAGCTGTTTGATAAAGTGTGTAAATACTTGCTGAGCCGGTACAGCCTGCTCCCGCCAATTATCTAACCGGGTCGGCCAAGCTAACCAAACAGATTGCTGTGGACTGTGCTCTCCTGGCATCCAAAAACCATCCTGCTTTGGTGTGGTTATCATATCACGCGCCCTTTTTCGATTGCCCATCCAAGGTATTTAATACTTCATAATGTTCAGGGCGACGGTCTCGAAACAGTCCCCATGCTTTGCGTTGTTGTTGAATAATATTCAGATCAAAAGTATGCAGTAAAACACATTCACTGTCTCGATTGGCCTGCGCCACCAGCTCACCGCTTGCATCGCAAATAAAGGATGAACCAAAGAAGGTCAAAGACAAGTCTCTGTACTGAGCCTTTTCAACACCAACTCGATTGGAAGCAATCACAGGTGTTTGGTTTGCTGCGGCATGACCACACATGACATTCGTCCAATGGGGCTGGCTGTCCATGTCAGGCTGACTTGGCTCAGAGCCAATTGCCGTGGGGAAAAACAATAAGTCGGCTCCCATTAGCGCCATAGAACGAGCCGTTTCAGGGAACCACTGATCCCAACAAATACCAACACCAATACGTCCAAACTGCGTATCCCAGACTTTAAAACCGGTATCTCCTGGGCTGAAATAATATTTTTCTAAGTAACCATCACTGTCAGGAATGTGGGTTTTACGATAAATACCTAACAGTTCGCCTCCGGCATCAATCATGGCTAAGGAATTAAAACGTGCCTGACCGGCCTTTTCAAACCAACTAAAAGGCAACACCACATTGAGTTCTTTGGCCAATTGCTGAAATTGCTTGAAAGCGGCATTCTCTTCAAGAGTGGTCGCCAAATCATGGTAACCTTCGTGAATTTCTATACAAAAATAAGGCGTTTCAAACAGCTCTTGAATCAAAATAATCTGAGCACCTTGCTCTGCTGCTTGACGAATAAGATTTTCTGCACGCGCTAAATTCTCTTCTTTATCCCACGAACATTGCATTTGCGTCGCTGCTACTGTGACCTTAGACATAACCCATTCTCCAATCATTTATCCAATCCAATGAAGGAGTAGTCCCCCTATCAAAGACATTGAATTAGGCCATTATGTAATTATGATTAAGCATTTTAGTACCAAGATTAAAAATCGATATACCACCTTGGGGATATGGTCAGCAGTCTGGTCACTCAGTTAGTTTTACAGCATCTTCGTTATACTGCGTTTTCGCATTAGCCTAATAGGAAGCAAACATGAAAAGCTATCAAGAATGGCAAGCATTAAAAAACACTTTGACCTTGCCAAATCAGGCTTACATTAACGGTCAATTTTGTCCTGCCATAAGTGGAGCAACCTTCGATTGCATTAATCCTGCCGATGAATCTTTATTAGCTCAGGTTGCCAGTTGTGATCAAGCCGATGTAGATACGGCAGTTAAACAGGCTAAAACGACTTTTGCTTCTGGTATTTGGTCAACGA
This sequence comes from Marinomonas sp. THO17, assembly GCF_040436405.1. Classification (NCBI taxonomy): domain Bacteria; kingdom Pseudomonadati; phylum Pseudomonadota; class Gammaproteobacteria; order Oceanospirillales; family Oceanospirillaceae; genus Marinomonas; species Marinomonas sp. THO17. The sequence continues at coordinate 1,457,853 of NZ_AP031575.1, forward strand.
TGGCACCAGGCAAGCGCAAACAAATTTTACAAAAGTGGGCCGATTTAATCGCACAACACTCAGATGAACTGGCTTTGATTGATACTTTAGATATGGGCAAATCCATTTCTGAAATGGTCTCAATTGACGTGCCGGATTCAATCGATTGCTTACGTTGGTCAGCAGAATGTATTGATAAACTGTACGGTGAAATTGCGCCAACTAACTCCGACAATCTTGCCTTAATTAGTCGAGAACCCCTTGGGGTGGTGGCCATCATCACCCCTTGGAACTATCCACTAATGATGGTGATGTGGAAGATAGCGCCTGCATTAGCAGCGGGCAACAGCGTGATTCTTAAACCTTCAGAAAAATCCCCATTGAGTGCCCTTCGTATTGCTGAGTTAGCAACGCAAGCTGGGCTACCTGATGGTGTGTTTAATGTTCTCCCAGGCTTTGGACATACCACAGGTAAAGCCCTTGCGTTGCACCATGATGTCGGCACATTAGCCTTTACCGGATCAAGTCGAGTCGCCGGTTTGCTGATGCAATACGCAGGTCAATCCAACATGAAACGCGTTTGGTTGGAAGCGGGCGGCAAGTCTCCTTGCCTTGTATTTGCCGATTGTAAAGACATAAAAGCCGCCGCCGAAGGAGCAGCAAGAGCCATTTTTACTAACCAAGGTGAAGTCTGTATCGCTTGTTCACGCTTATATGTCGAAAGCAGTATCCAGCAAGAATTTTTAGCCGCCTTGTTAGCAGCCAGCAAACAATTCGTGCCAGGTGACCCTTTAGATCCAGCAACCACCATGGGACCATTAGTAGACAAAGCCCAATTAGATAGAGTAAGCAACTTTATTGAATCGGCTTTACAGCAGGGTGCCAAACTGGAAATGGGTGGTTTACCCGAATATCACCAAGGCCAAGGTTTTTATGTTCAACCTACTATTTTCTCTAATGCGAATCACCAAATGACCTTTGTGCAGGAAGAAATATTCGGCCCTGTATTAGCCATGATGACATTCGACAGCGAAGAAGAGGCAATTAACCTAGCAAACGATTCCAAATACGGCTTAGGTGCGGCTTTATGGACGCAAGATCTTTCACGCGCTCACCGAGTGAGCCGTAAACTGGAAGCCGGCATGGTGTGGGTCAATACTTGGGGAGATGGCGATACAACCGTGCCTTTTGGTGGTGTGAAAGCGTCTGGTAATGGTCGCGACAAATCTTGGCACGCCTTGGAAAAATACACAGAACTTAAAAATACCTGGATTCGTCTTTAAGCCGAGACTCTGTTTATCAAGTTATAAATTTTTTGAAACCAATGGGTTTCTCATTTAGGAGTGCACTTATGTCATCCCCTACTCATGCCAATTCCTATTACGCAGCATCGGCAAACGATAAAGCCTTACGCCCGCAACTCACAGGCGAAAAACGTTGTGATGTGTGCGTCATAGGTGCCGGTTTCACCGGTATTTCTACAGCATTAAGTCTGGCTGAAAAAGGCAAACATGTGATCGTTCTAGAAGCCAATCGAATTGGTTTTGGCGCTTCTGGACGCAATGGTGGTCAAATCGTTAACAGCTTTAATCGAGACATTGATTACATCACCAAACATTATGGTGACGAGATTGGCAAAAAAATGGCCAAAATGGCCTTTGCTGGCGCAGAGTTAATTCGCCACCGAATTGAAAAGTATCAAATTGACTGCGATTTAAAACATGGCAACATCTTTGCTGCCTGCAATGAAAAGCAATTTGGCGAATTAAAAGCTAAAAAAGCCTTATGGGAGGCTCATGGTCACAACGAATTAGAGCTACTAACACAAGACAGCATTCAACAGCATATTGGTTCAGATCGTTACTTTGGTGGCTTATTAGATCGAAAAGGAGGCCATATCCAACCTTTGAATTTGGTCTTGGGTCAAGCAAACGCCTTTGAACAATTAGGCGGAGAAATCTATGAAGATTCTCAAGTGATGCGATTAGAAGAAGGTAAACCAGGTAAAGTAGTTACCACACAAGGTCAGGTAATTGCCGACAAGATTGTAGTGGCAGGTAATGCATATGTATTTGGTTTGCTGCCGGAAGTTGAGAAAAAAGCCATGCCTTGTGGCACTCAAGTCATCACCACAGAACCTTTACCAAAAGCACTACAAGAACGTCTACTACCAAGTGATAAATGTGTTGAGGATTGCAACTACCTATTGGATTATTATCGCCTTTCTGGTGATGGTCGTCTTATTTACGGTGGTGGTACCACCTATGGTGCCAGAGATCCGGGTAAGATTGAGTCCATCATTGGCCCTAAAATGCTGAAAACCTTTCCATATCTCAAAGACATCAAAATTGATTACGCGTGGACAGGAAACTTCTTACTGACCATGATGCGTATGCCACAAGTTGGCAAGATAGGTGATCATCTTTACTACGCTCAAGGCTACTCTGGACACGGCGTCACCAACTCTCATTTAATGGGAGAAATTTTGAGCGACGCCATTGATGGCGAAACAGAGAGATTTGATGTGTTTGCCAGCATGCCGCAATACCCCTTCCCCGGAGGGCGTATGTTAAGGGTTCCTTATACTGCTATTGGCGCTGCGTATTACAATTTGCGTGACAAACTCGGCATCTAAACCATCAAGAACGAACCTTTCTTCACGAGCAAAACAAACTATAAAGAGGTTTGCTCGTGACTTTCTTTTTGGCCACGGTCTAAAGCATCCAAATGATTCAAAAATAATGTAAAAATTTCTGATTGCGTTGAGGTATCCAAACGAGCATGAATATTCTTTCTGTGTACTTTCACAGTACCTGCGCTGATCCCCAATTGCTCTGCGATGGATTTTGAAGAATGTCCTTTTAATAATAAGCCTAAGATTTCTTGCTCACGGTCCGTCAAAACCCCTTGACCAAAGGTTTTGAGAGCCAATTTTAAAGGCCCTGAACTGGGCGCGCGATTGGTAAATTCATGGGATTGTGCGAGCCAAAATTGCGTAATCAAAGCCTCCAACATGGGAAAAACTCGCTTCAAATTATTGAACTCTGTACGTCGAATCGAGCCTACTGCACGTTTTCTGCCTAAGGATACAGCGCAAGTCGTTGTTTTATCCAAATCGATCAACAGATTAATTTCATCCACCAGATCAAAGTCTCGATAACAGGTTTGATAGTATTCTGTTTGTTCAAAAGAATCAGGCGCCATATCCACCAAACGGTAAGTGCCCGGTGCAATACCATTACTAATGGAGTTAAAAAGAGGATCGAGCAAATAAGCTTGGTTCAAATACAATTGCAGCGTTGTACTCTTCTCTGCAGGATCACTGGGATACAGCAAAATAGGCTTAAAACTTTTCTTATAAGTAACAATAACAATAGTGTCAAAATAGCAAAGCTTGCCAAGAAAAAGTTCTAATGAACTTAAAAAACTTGGCACACGAATCAGGCTAGTCAAAGTAGACAAGTCTTTCATCAGCTCTGGAAATTCTAATTGACCTTGTAACGCGTTTTTTAACATAGTCTGGTGGCCTCATGGGTTACTGCTGCCAAGCGCAATCTTTGTATAAGTGCTTTTATCTTGTCTGAACTCACTATTTAATGAATATACCCATTCGGGGATAGTTACTCCCACTACTTTATCAGAGTAAGGTAGTAAAAGTTGAGAGAACTTGGTCTTTGCAGCTGAACTGAAAAGTAATGTTCGACTACTTTATGTCTGTTTAAGACTCTCTCAAGACACTACTTTTTCCATAAGAGAATTTTTATGTCGGATATGTATGAAGGAAATCACGAGTTTGATCTGTTTATCAGCGACTTAAATGGTAATTTGCGTGGTAAGCGCATTCCAGCCAGTGGTTTAAAAAACGTCATGTCACAAGGAGTAAAACTCCCTCAGTCTGTGATTGGTTTCGATCACTGGGGAGATGACGTACTGGACAATGGCTTGGTTTTTGAAACCGGGGACAGTGACGGTATCTGTTTACCCGTTCACAATAAGCCCATTCCAGTCCCTTGGGCAGAATCCGAACGTGATCAAGTGCTGGCAATGATGCACAACCCAGATGGTTCTCCTTTTTATCCAGATCCTCGACAATTATTAACTCGCATTGTGGCCCGATTTAAAGCACTCGGTTATACCCCTGTTGTCGCCACTGAGTTGGAATTCTATTTACTGGATGGTAAATCTGAAGCACAACGCCGTCCTTCTCCCCCTATCATTACCGAGGGCAATGGTGTTCGCCTGAGTAAAACCGACTGCTATTCCATTGAAGAAATGGATGGCTTAGAAAGTTTTTTCGCGCAGGTTCGCGAGGCTTGTAAGATACAAGGAATTCCCGCCGATACGATTATTTCTGAGTTGGGACCAGGCCAGTTTGAAATCAATATGAAACACACCAATGATGCGGTGCTAGCAGCAGATCATGCTATTTTATTTAAACGTCTAATAAAAGGTGTGGCTCGTCAACACGACTTCGGTGCCTCATTTATGGCTAAGCCTTACGCGGACAAAAGCGGGAATGGCTTCCATGTACACTTCAGCTTATTAGATAGCGATGGCAATAATGTGTTTAATGATGAAACAGATGAGGGTTCAGCGTTACTAAAACAAGCCGTTGCCGGACTGCTCAATCATATGGCTGATTCCATGTTGGTATTTGCCCCTCACTTGA